>PFRF01000042.1 GCA_002788395.1 Candidatus Levybacteria bacterium CG_4_9_14_0_2_um_filter_35_21
CGTTTTTGGCATAAACTTTTTGCAAGTAAGGTTTTTTATCGGGCTTAAAACCATATTTAAGCATGGAATCATTAACACCTAGGAAAATATAAGAAATTTTATTGCTTTGCAAAAAAGATAGGGCAGTTTTATCGTTTTTTTCCAGTAAAAACGAATTTATCTTATTAACTTTATTATCGAATTCAAAGGTTTGGTATTTATGACCAACATAAACTTTTCTTCCTGTTAATCCGGGGATTAAATTTCCATAAAACCAATTGGACAAAATAACATCGTTGGAGTTGGTTCTCTTTTTAATTAAGTCCATTGCCTCCGGCTCGGACGGGTTTAAATAGTAGTAATAATCTTTCGGGTTGTCTTTTGCAATAGTTTGAAAATCCCGGAATATGGAGAAAAAAGAAGACAAGGATAAAATAATTATTAAAAATCCTGCAATTTTTGGCAAAATAAAGCCTGCGTTTTCTTTTAGGGTTTTACGCAAATAAGAAAAGATTGTAATTATGCCAAAAACAGCAACAAGAGATATTGGAATGTGTACTCCCTCCAAAAACCGTCTCTGAGGATTTAAAGGAGCGTAGATTAAGATTGCCGTAAAAAAGATCCAAGTAAGTAGTATTTTTAGTTCATTGTCTTTATTTCTAAAAGCCTGTTCTATACCAAAAATGGTAAAAATCAAGAGTAACCCAAAACCCATTAAATATTGCTCCGGACTGGGAGAAGCTAAGCTTGCTTCCTTCCAGTTTTTAAGCGTTGGGTTTAAGTAGGCAAAGAAAAACTGGAAAATTAATCCTAAGGAAAAAAGCGCACCAATAAGTAAAGTTTTTATACGCGGATAACCTGTCCAAAGTAGATAAACAACTACGGAAGAAATTATTACAATTACATTAAACGGATGCTCAAGGGTAAGAAACGTAATAAATATAAAAGAATAAATTAGTTTTAATAGCTTTTTTTTGGCAGTAAATTCCAAAAAATAATAAAACCCTAAAAGCATTAAGGTTTGGGAAAGCATAAAGTGTGGCGCTTCGGAAAAGGACATAAAAGTAATTGACTCCGGAACCCAAAGGTCGGTTGAATTAAGCGGAAAAAAGAAAGAAAGCCAGCCTAGCCCCGCCGATGTCAGGATAAGGCTAAAGGCAAACAGTCTTTTTTTCTCTGTTTCAAAAAAGCGGGAAAGAAATTTATAAAGGATAAAACAAAAAGTTAAAGAGAATAAAATTCTAAATAAATTGTAGGTAAAGATAGAAGAAACATTAAAAATTTTGGCAAAATTGCCAATTAAAAGATATGAGGGACGTAAAATAGAAGATGTTTGCGGTTCGGAAGAGAATAAGTTTTCAAACAAGATTTTTCCCTGTTTTGCCTGCTCGATAAAAGAAACATAAGTATAAACATCTTGGGAATTTGTAAGCCTGCGGTTTAAGAAGACTAAGTTATCGTTTGGGAAGAGATTAAAATGGATAATAGGAAGGTTACTAAAAAGTAAAACCGCAAAGGAAATCAATATGGCAAAAATGTATTCTCTTCTCATTACGTTAGAGATAAAAATCGTTTCAATCTATTCTTTAAGTATTTTCGTCCCATCCCTGTTTTCAAGTAAATTTCCCTAGCTTTAGCGTCATATTCGTTAAGACAAGCTTCATAATAAATCAGCCTGAACGGACCTTTGCCATTAGTATAGGTTGATTGATTTTTTTGATGCTGATTGAAACGTTTTCGCAGATCATGGGTATAGCCAGTGTACCATTTATTGTTTTTCATGCTTTGTAGTAAATAGACATAATAAAATTGATCTCTAACGTAATTCATTATTTTCTTACAAAATAACCGTTATTATTGTCTTGGTATTCTAGGCTCCATGCCTCTAATTTTTTAGTATTTAAAAGAATTATTCCAAGATCGGAATTTACAGGTATTAAGGCCCATTTAATATTATACTTTTTCCAAGTATCATAATTTCGGGAATAGAATATTTGGCTGTATTCGGCAAATGGCATGTAACCGTCTTTTTCCCATAAATGCATCCGTCCGTCGATAAAAAGTTTAGCAGGAATATCTTTACCGATATAATAGCCGCCTGTGTTATAAAAATTAAACCCGTTTCCTTTGGGAGGATGTTTTTTAAGGTATTCTGCCACGGGGGAGGAGCAACCGGAAGAATAAAAACAATAATTATATTCGTTATATTTATAAAAATTAAACCCCGGAAGTCTTGAAAAAAGATTAAATTCGATTAAGACAAGAATAGCCAGAAAGCTTAAAAAAAGATATGACCTAAACTTTTCCGGTTTAAAATTAAGGTTCTGAATAATTTCGGAAGCAACAGGAAGGGTTACTATGGCAAGAATTGACAAATATCTTCTGGAAGAAAATCCCAGATAGGTAAGTATTAAAATTACCGCTACATGAGGAATATGTTCGAGTTTGCGTTTTTTAAAAAGAAAATTAGCCAGCAAAATTAAATAAATGAAAACAGTTGGTACATTGCAGTAGTCGCAGCTCAAAACACTTGGCTGCCATTCGGAAATCTCTTTTAAATAAGGGTTGCTAAAATGCCTTATTCCCTCTAGATAAATTTTATGGAAAAAGGGATTTATAAATGTAGCCAAAAAAGAAATTAGAAAAACCAGCGGCAAAACAAAGCTAAGTTTTTTTTCGGAAAAAAAGTAATAGGTCAAAAAGATACCTGTAATTAAGAGTCCCAGTAGAAAAGTTCCATGGAAATTTGCCCAAAGCAAAAACAAAAGAGGAAGAAAGTAAATTATTTTTGGATTTTGCCTGTATTTTATAAAAATTACCATTAAGGCGGAAAAAAACAGTCCTCCTACAACCTGAGATCTTAAGCCTTCGTTTAGCCCACCTTCCGAAAGTCTTAAAAAGAAAAAACCAATAATTGCAATTTTTAACCAGGAAAGATTAAATTGCTTAACGATGATATAAAAAGTTAAGAGTCCGACGATTGCTCCGGCAACAGACAAGCCGATAAAACCAGTATTCTTATAAAGAAAATACATTAAAGGATCATAAGCCCAGGAATGGTTAGCCCATTGGTATCCGGGCATTGTCCAGGAAAAAATATCGGAAGTAAGAATCTTGCCGGTTTTTAGTAAATATTCTCCGTATTTAAGATGCCAGCCCCAGTCTTTGTCGGAATAAGGGAAGATTAAGTAAAGAAAGAGGGCAAAATAAACAAGGATGGTAAGGATTTTTTCCTTGTCTCCGAAGAAGTTTTTGAAATAAGCCTGCACCAAAAAATTATATCAGATTGAAGAGAGGGAGTTATTGTCTGTTTTCCCTTTTTTCGTAAGGTCAGGCCTTGCGAAGCTACTTAATGAGTTTCTGAAGATCTTCAAACTTTATAAAAACAAATGACTAAAATTAAAATCAAAAATAAGAATAGAAGATAGTCATAGCCTGGATATAAATATAAATAGGTTATTGTATAATGCACTAGTGCATTATACAACCCGGGAGAAGCTGTTGAGTAATGCAAGTTTTAGAATACGGGTTAAACACAGATTTTGTAATTATGTGGTATACTCAAAACATGAGCAAGAAAACATTAAATATTCAAGAATATGAGCTTCCAATAACCATTCAGGAAGAAAAAGAAGGCGGCTTTACCGCTTCTTGTTCTGTGTGGAAAGACTGTTATGCGCAAGGAGAAACAGTTGAAGAGGTAATAAGCGAAATTTCCTATGCGGCCTCTTCTCTTATTGAATTATATAATGAGGAAGAATTAAAAATTCCTCTTAAGCTAAAAAAGACCGAAAAAAATCAAGGAAGAGAATTTAATATCAACTTTCCTCTTATTATTGCCGTTAACTAATATATGCCAAAGATATCACCCCTTCCTTACAGAGATATTATTAAGAAGCTCCGGAAACTAGGATTTGCATTTAGGAGAGCAACAGGAGGATCACACGAAATCTGGTGGAACGAAAAAACACGAAAAACATGCGTTATTCCTCATCACAAAGAGATTAAAGTAGGAACATTACGAAGTATTTTACGCCAAGCTGGAGTTAGTGAAAAAGATTTTTTGGTAAAATAAGTACTATAATTACAATAGTTACAACCTAGTAGATTAAATCTCTCCTGAACATTGACATTTCTCGCTTTTTCTATAATTACAACCTCGTAAGTTAAACCTCCCCTGAAAGTTTTTTACTAAGTTTTATTCCAAAAACGGAGTATTAATACATAAAGTAAGTTTGAAATAAGGATATCCTTATTTATTAAATCCTTAATTTATTCATTTGCAGTTCGTGGTAAAATATAAATATGAAAATAACAGAACTTAACTATACCGTGCTTTTCCAAAAAGAGCCTGAAGGCGGATATACAGCCATTGTTCCTTCTCTTGCAGGATGTGTTACGTATGGGAATGATCTGGAGGAAGCGAAAAAGATGGCGAGAGAAGCTATTGAACTGTATTTGGAGAGTTTAAAAGAACACAATGAAGAAATTCCTTCTCAAGAAGAGGTTTTCTACGGACAAGTACGCGTATCACCATTTCTTTAACTATGCCACAAATTTCTAGTTATAAACCGAGAGAGTTAATAAAGAAATTTGAAAAAGCAGGTTATACTGTTGAAAGACAAAAAGGAAGCCACATTATTCTATACAAACTAGACGATGGCAAGCGACTTACGATCCTTCTTCATGTAAGAGAAATGCCCAAGGGAACTTTGCTTTCAATTATTAAACAAGCAGGGTTAACAAGAGAGGAATTTCTGAAACTTAAATAATAGTCGCTACCTGGAGGTTGAAATAGACTAGCTATCTGTTAACTTTTTCATGACCCATTGTAAGGAAAGGCCTTGTGAAAGTCTTGAGCTTTTC
>PFRF01000019.1 GCA_002788395.1 Candidatus Levybacteria bacterium CG_4_9_14_0_2_um_filter_35_21
ATATTAATGACAGAAACGTCAGACGTTTCAAATAAATATTACGTTTATATTTTATATAGCCTCCGAGATGGAGGCTTTTATATTGGTTTTACTTCAAATTTAAAACAAAGGTTAACCTATCATTCAAAAAATGAGGTTCTTTCTACGAAATTTAGGATACCATTTAAGTTAATTCACTATGAATATTTTATTAACGAAAAAGATGCAAAAGCTCGGGAAAAGTTCCTAAAGAGTGGATTTGGAAGAAAACAATTTAAAGAAATCCTTAAGAGAACTTTAGGGGATTTGCCTTCCGCAACAAACACCTAATTTAACAGCGGGCTTTTGCGTGGTTTTGTTAAGGTTTTGTCATGAAAATATCAAGCCGGTAATTCATCTATAGACTATGATATTTCCAATATGGAAAGACAAGAGGGTTTAAATCCATTGCAGGGAGAAGGAGAAGGCGGAGAAGCAATCGCTGGAGTTGCAACTACGGTAATGGAAGTAGTGGAGGTTACAAAAATAGGGGCTAAAGAATTTATTAAAGAGCTAATCCCCGAAGAGCTTAAGCCTCATAATTCAGTTGTTCAGGAAAATATAACGCAACCCATGTTGCCAATTATAATCAAGGAAGATAATAATCTCCTAGATGTTCTACGTTCGGAGCTACATTCATTAATGTCTGCTCCTATAGAGAAACCTGGACAGGTTATGGCTCAGTCATCAGTGAATGTGCAGATTTAAGGAGGTGAATTAAATGACGGTAAATATTATTGACATATCCGACTTAATAACCCAAGAAGGAAAACAAGCTAAAAAATATGAAGAGCTGATTGAAAAGGCTCAAGATGAAGGTTTTAAAAAACAACTTAAAGAATTAAGAGATTTATCTGTTAAGAAATTAAATCTTTTAACAAAAATAGTTAAAGAAGGTCCCTGGGGGAATTGGGAATAATAGTTGTATTTTTTACCAAAACTTGTTTTAGAAAGATGTATTTCTATTTTTGAGGTTCTAGCTCTCTCTCAATATCCCTTTGAACATCCCGTTTTTTAATGGATTCTTTTTTCTGGTATTCTTTTTTGCCCTTGCCAAGACCAATTTCCACTTTAATTAAGTGATTTTTATCGTAAAGGGAAATTGATACCAAAGAAAGTCCAAGTCCGTCTATCTTGGATTTTAAGGAAATAATCTGTGCCTTATGTAGGAGTAACTTTCTGGTACGATTTTCGTCGTATTGTTCGGGTCTTGCATATTTATAAGGATAAATTTTTGCTCCAATTAAAAAAGCTTCGTCATTGGTTATGCGGACATGGCTGCCGGTAATGTCTACCTGACCCAATCTAATCGCCTTTACTTCTGCGCCGTAAAGGGTAATTCCTGCTTCGAAAGTTTCTTTAATTTCGTAATTAAAGCGCGCCCGTTTATTATAAATCTTCATGGTTTGATATTACTTCAAACAGGATAAAAAGTAAAATATTTTCCTTCTTTATTTTTAAGAAAACATAGTATAAGATTGGGTCAGATGAGGGTAGAAAACGTTTTTAGTAGGCTTTTATCAGGAATAGAGAGGCGTCATCAAGCCGAAACTGAAGCAATGATTTCTCACTATAAATCCTCAGAGATTCAGGCTAGTCGCGCAGCAGAAATTAGAGATTTAATTATAGTTCCTTTGGTAGGGCTAGTACTAGATGCAACAATTGAAGCGTTATTACCCGAGGAGACTTTGACTTCCGATAATGGATTTTCTCCTCAAGATGTAAGAAAAAAACCGCTAATATTACTCCGTCCTATTCAAGAATGTACTGCAATAAGAAAGATCAATGTTAATGGCAAACAACCTATGCTTTGCGTTAGAGAAATTTCTCCAATTTCCATGGCAATTTTGGTTGAAGAAAAAAAACTTCCGGGCGACAGAGTGCTTGGAGGAATAGTTGATATTGAAATTGGTTCTGACTACGTTGCCTTTTCGGATATTTTTGGAGAATCTAAAATAGATATGCCAAAAGGAGACATGACTTTAAATACGACATGGAAATTTATGAAAGAAATGGCAAGCAGTATTAAGATGCCTAAGCCAAAAATTAGAAAATTAGGCAGAGAATTCTCATAAACAAGAATAGGATTTATTTTAAGCCAATTTCGTAAATTTTTCCGCCGGAGAGTATGAAGATTTTTTTACCAGACTCGTTTACCTCAAAATCTTTTGCGTTTTTAATAACCGTTGCCTGATATTGCTCTTTATATGTTCCATCTTTTGTCAAAACCACAATTCTCCCATTTCCGTTATCCAGGATGTAAACATTATTAAAGTCATTTTTGGTAAAGATCTTTGTCGGGGAAGTAAAAGGTTTATCAAGTCCGGAAACATTAAAACTATCTGCTTTTCCTTTGGTAAGCTTTAAAACTGTTCCGTTACTTTCTATTATCCAAATAGAGCCATCTATTGTCATTCCTGTTGCTTTGGATAAGTCGGGGGAAGTGTTTCCTGTAAAGTAGGTTGATTTTGCATATCCAGATCCTGCAGGTATAAATTTAATAATTCCTCCTTTTACTTTATCCAAAATATAAATATTACCAAAATAAACACCTAAGCCGGATGGATCTTTCCAGTCATTGTCATTTTTTATAATCTCCTTTTCTTCCTTAAAAACACTTTTACCGGTTACGTAAAAATTAATTTTGCCATCTGTGGCAAAGCCCTGTCCGACATGCTTGTTTTCAAAAGAAAGTAAACTACTCGTATTATCTCCTACCTCTTTTGCTTTAATAGAGTTGACCCCTGAGGTTTGTGAAAGGGCATCTTGGACCTTCCGTTCTAAATCCGCAATTTGCTTTGATTGTTTTGAATCCTTAGGAAACTTATCGATTGCATTGTTTAAGATTTTCTCCGATGCTTGAAAACTTTCTCTTGCCAGATTTTGATTTAAACCGGTTAGGCTTTGTCCCTCGTCGTATTTTTTTTGAGCCTGAGGATAAACATCATTAAACAGAGCCTCTATTTTAGAATCATTTTGTTTTTTAATAGTTAAGAAAATTCCAATGGCAAAAACAGTAACTAAAACAACTACAATTGCCAAAAAACCTTTCTTAGAACGGGAAATATTAAAACTTTGCAATATTTTTTTTACAGTTAAAAGTAGAGGAGAGATAAAAGCAAGATAATTTTTGGAAAGCTTCTTCCTTTCTCCATAAACAGGGGATTCTAGGAACTCTTCTTTTTCCGTTTCTTCGACAACTTTCTCTTCTCCCTCTTTGGTATATTTAATTATAATTGCAGCTGCTCCAGATTCTTCTCCTCCATGAACCATTGGGGCAATGGTTTCGGAAATTTCCGCAGGAGATTGGTGGTCTACAACAGAACTTAACTTTTCAGAATTGATTAAGCTTGCAAATTGTTTAGTTTGGATAATAATTAAGTCTGAACTTTTAAGATATCCGGAGCCTGCTTTTTTATGATCGCCTAGTTCGCTTGACAAAATTGTTCCAAAATCCTCCTCTCTTTTAATGTTTATCCGTCCTCCACCCAAAACAAAAAAATAAAGAACATTCTTAACAATTGTTACTGTCACAAAAGAATAATTTACTTCTTCGGGAATTTTTTTAGCGGTAATTAAAATAGCACTTTTTATTGTTTCGAGGTCTTTTGTTTCTAAGGAAAAAAATTCTTGCTCAAGTGTAATGAGTATGTCTTTGCCTAAAACTCCAAGCGAGGAGATATCTTCCGCATGTATTTCTTCGCTATGTTGCTTCTCTAAAGATAAAACGGCAAAAAGCTTTCCGGCATTATATGCTTGCGACCAGGAATTACGGGTCGGTGTAGCGGCAATATTTGCAAAGGCAAGATTTTTGTCAGGCATTATTTTATAGTATAACAAGGGCTATCAAAAAAAGCGAAATTGTTAAAAGAACCAAAAGAATTGAAAAAGCATGTAATGATCCTGATGCTTGTTTTTGATTAAGCGATTTGTTCATAGTCGCTATTTGATTTGACATTATAATAGAAAAAACAATAAAAATTACGATTAAGGCCAAAAATCCAACTTTTAGAATAAACAAGGGCTGTAAAAATTCAGGAATTGCGATGCTAACTCCAGACATCTTTATCTCCTCCCATTAAATTCTGTATTATTTCCGTTGCTCTTGCAGGTTTGGGAACTGCCATAAAGTGGAAATTAAGCTTTTCTCCGGCGGTTTGAATAAAAATATCTCCATAGTCAAAAAATGAACGCATAAAACCTGCTTGAACGTAGTTAATATCTTCAATTAAATTAAGCTTGGTTACTGCCATATTATGATAAATAACATCGGAGTAATTAAGATCAACGACTCTTCTGTCCGTTACTAATGCAATATTAAAAAACCAACCGGTATAGTTAATAAAAAGAAAAGTAATTATTATTAAATAATAAAATAATAAAAAAATAACTATAAAGTTCATTGGAGTTGTAAAAGGAAGAGGAGAAGAGTCAAAAATCAAAAACAGGAAAATGGGCAGAAGTAAAAAGAAAAGTCCCGTAACTAACCAAGGAATATTAGTAACAATATGCCTTCTTAGGAAGAGAAAAATTTCTTCATCTTCTCCTTGTTCCCCAAAAGAAACCCCGTATGGTCTTACACCAAAAGAACTTAAAAGTCCCATTTTCTTTTTTAGAGAATAAGGATCAACAGTTTTAATTAGGTTCTTTTGGGAAACAGCCGGTTTTTCTTCCACGAGGGGTATTTTGGTTTTCAAAACTTTGTTATCCAGAGCAGCTATTGGGTTTTTTTTAGGTGCCACGAAAATGTCTGTCATAATTACAAACTTAAAACTTAAAACTTAAAACTTAAAACTTAAAACTTAAAACTTAAACAATTTAACAATCTTTATCTTAGTTTCTTTCTACATTATACAACGGTCCGACAATCTGCAAATTAGCAGGAGCTCTTAAGTTAAACCAATCTTTAAATTCGGATCCGCTAAAAGATTGTGTTCCTCCGTCTCCAGAGAGACTTATTGAAGATGTTTTTCCAGTTCCAAAATCAGCAGATACGCTTATGTTTGAAATATTATTAAAAGGTGTGATATTTTTTGAACGAAGTTCAGATTTTACTTTGTCTTCGTTCCACACATCTCCTCCGTATGGGTGGGGTTTATCTGTTTGATAAAGGTGGTCTTTTGTCGATGAGTCTGTTCTTGCCAGTAGAATTACGTTGACCATATCTGCAACCTCACTTGGTTTTAGCCATGCCGTATTGGAATATTGAGATCTTGCTCCCCAGTCGCAGTAAAACCAAGGAGAAGCTTTATCATAAGCTCTATCGTTTAGCTCACTAAAGTTTGTAGGATTTCCTCCGTCGCCATCAAATTTACCAAGATTTAAGATATACCCACCGTGAGTCGAGGCGTATTGTGTAAATCCAGGATTTCCTCCGTCCATCAAAACCCAACCTGCAGTTGCAGTAACTGCCTCATTCCAACGGCCACCTTTTTCTTCGCCATGAAAGACTTGGCACGCCTCAGTGGTACAAATATGGCCGTTGCGCTGCATGGAGTTTAAAGCATAAGTACGAGCCGCAACCGCTTGGGCTTTTAGGGTTTCCATGGGCCAACTTTCAGGTACTTCAAAAATATGCTTAGTATAGTTTTCTATTGAAAACGGTCCAAATCCATCTACATTTACTTGAGCATTTTGATCGTAATCTTTTTTTAGAGATAAACTAGGATAATACTCTTGAAGTATTCTTTCTGCTCCTTGTCCGGCGTCAGCTCTCCCCTTAGCTCCATATTGATTTAATCCATTGCGATGGGGTGCTCCATAGGTGAAAAATGCAATTCTGGGTGAAAAACCTGGGTCAATAGGTCTGTCATCGCTACAACCCCTTGTTGAGGTTCCTGCAGATCTCGGAATATTTAAGCTGCCTAATCTTCTTGATATTAAATCTTGCTGTTTTGCCGATAGTTGTGCAATTTGTCCGGAGATCTTTGATTGGTAGTCTTTTGCTCCCGAAACAATTTTGTCCAATTTTGCCGATTGCTCGTCAAGACCTGCTTTAGCAGTAGTTAATCTTACTTCTTCGTTTTCTAAGGTTTTTTTTCTGTTTTCCAAATCT
>PFRF01000008.1 GCA_002788395.1 Candidatus Levybacteria bacterium CG_4_9_14_0_2_um_filter_35_21
CAAGTCCTCGTATTCTACTAAAGATTGGATAAGCTTTTGCGTAGTGATCCATAGTTACGAAATGTCTAATATGTTTCGTAACTTATTCAGAACAAAAAGAGAAAAGAGGTATTTTATGTTAAGATTGAAATGAAATGAAAAAAGTAATTTTTGTGGCTATTGTTATTGCGCTTCTTTTAATAATTAACGGTTTATTTAGGTCAATTCTGGATATTTGGCATAAACAAGATCTGCTTACGCAGACACAAAAAAAGCTGGAATTGGAAAAACAGGTAAACCAAAAATTTAGAGCCCAACTATCTTTAGTGGGGAGCAAAGAGTTTGTGGAAGAAGAGGCCCGTAACAAGCTATTTATGGGTTTGCCTGGAGAGCAACCAGTAATAATTCCGCAAAACCTGTTAAATATAAAAGAAAATAAAAAGCCCGTGGATCTTCGCCCAAATTGGAAAAAGTGGTTGGATTTGTTTATTAAGAACTAATTTTAAGTCAATTTTGAAGCTTAAAACTTACTTTATTTCAAATATTCCTTTAACATCACTCGGAGTGCGGTTTTTCCCTTTGTGGTTTTAAAGTATTTTTCTCTCTTTTTTGCATCTTTTTTATTTCGATAAGCTTCATAAAATATCAACTCGAGCGGTGTATAGTGTTTGGTTGATAATTCTTCTTTATTGTTGTGTTCAAGATATCGTTTTTTAAGGTTGTGGGTAAAACCTACATAAATAAAGTCTTTCACTTTGCTTTGGAGAACGTAGACATAGAAAAATTGCATAAAGTTTCGTTGAGACGCACCAGATCGGTGCATCTCGGGCGCTCATCACTCATTTTTTTCATAAAAACCACCCGTTTAACATTCGTTGCAAAAGTGATTTATCACTCGCTGCAGTGTGAACCCGAATGGAAAATGAGTGGTTCGCTGTTGCGGGGCTAGGAGTTGCGCCTAGCCTATGAGATTATGCATCTGTTTTCTCCGGTTACCCGAAGTGTCGGACTATATCATCATCCTGTTGTGTAACAGGAGCTCGGCGTGTAGTCTCTACGGTGTCCCTTCAATAAAATGTAGGGTTCCCTCGGTATTGTCCTCCGCCAGCTGGCGGATAGGATTTTACCGATATAGCCAAGTTCTCTTTTGTTATTACTAGCAAAAGGGCCCATTTTGAGCCTCATGTGCACTGTACACTACCCCGCGTGTTGTTACGTAGTATAGCATTTGATTTAGCTTCGGTCAATATGTCTTGATTAATTTTAGAACTTACGATATAGTGTAAATAATTGCAATATTTGCCGGTTCTATTTATGGCTAAATTTGATTTAAAAATTCAAGCGCAGAAATTGAGGAGAAAAGGAATTAGCGTTAATAAAATTGCGGATAAATTAGGAGTTTCGAAAGGCACAGTCAGTTTGTGGACAAGAGATATTATTCTTAGCATAGAACAATTGGAGACATTAAGAAATTCATCGATAAGAGGAGCTGAATTAGGGAGATTAAGAAGTGCCTTCCTGCAAAAAGAAAGAAGATTAAAATTAATAGTTGAGAATAAGGAGCTTGGGATTGAAGCTTTAAGAAATCTTACTCAGCGAGAATTTCTTGTGGTTGGACTAGGAATTTATTGGGGGGAAGGTAGTAAAAAAAGCAATGAATTTTCTTTTTGTAATTCAGACCCGGAAATGGTAAAATTCTTTGCGCTTTGGCTTAAGAAATGTTTTGGAATTAATTCCCATGATTTAATATGCAGCATAGGAATTAACGAAAGCCACAGAAAAAGAGAACACGCAGTTAAAAAATATTGGTTAAAAATTCTAGGAGTTAAAGAGAGCCAATTTACAAAAACTAGTTTTAAGAAAACTGAAAGTAAGAAAGTTTATGAGAATTTTAACAATCATTATGGTACAATTAGGATCAGAGTCAGAAAACCAGGTCTCCTTTATCATAAGATTATCGGACTTATTGAGGGTTTGAAAGTGAACATGCCAGGGTAGCTCAGTTGGTTCAGAGCACTTGATTCATACCCAAGAGGTCGGGAGTTCGAGCCTCCCCCCTGGTACTCGATTAACTTTTAATTCCTAATTTTTAAATCTTCTATGAATAATCAGCCGATCGGTGTTTTTGATTCCGGAGTTGGGGGATTAAGTGTCCTGCGAGAATTAAAAAAACTTCTTCCAAACGAAACATATATTTTTGTAGCAGATCAGAAAAATGTACCTTATGGAGGTAAAACAAAAGATCAATTGATTCAGTTTTCCGATAGCATTGTCGACTTTTTAGTTACTAAGAAAAAAGTTAAGGCAGTTGTAATTGCTTGTAACACTTCAACAGTTTATTCAATTGGTTTTTTGCGTTCAAAATACAAAATTCCTATTATTGGTACGGTTCCTGTAATAAAAACAATCGCAAATCTTACTAAAAGTGGTAAAACAGCGGTTTTTTCGACTCCTGCAACTGCCAAAAGCCAATATCTTTCCGATTTAATTAAGAAATTTGCAGATGGAATTATTGTATATAAGGTTAGTGGAACAGGGTTAGAAGATTTGGTGGAGGAAGGGAATCTAAAAAGTCCAAAAATAAATAAAATTTTACATAAATCATTAATTCCTCTTAAAGAAAAAGGGGTAGATTCCATAGCCCTTGGCTGCACTCATTATCCCTTTTTACGGGATCAAATAGAAGCTATGATGGGATCAAAAGTAGGAATTGTTGATTCCGGAAGTGCAGTTGCAAGACATACCAGAGAGGTTTTAACAAAAGAAAATTTATTGGGAAATTTATCTTCAGAAGATTATTTTTATACAACCGGAAATAGAGTAAAATTTAAAAAAGCTCTTAAAAACCTGTTAGACTTAGATACGGAAAGGATATATAATCTGAACTTATGAAATTAGATTTTAAAAACAGGAAAATAGCGGTAATCGGAGAGGGAATAGAAGGTCTTTCCAATGAAAAATTTTTAAAAGAAAAGGGTGCGATTGTAACTGTTTTAGACCGGAAGCAGGGAAAAGATTATTTAAAAGATCTCGATAAATATGATTTGGTGGTAAGAAGTCCCGGGGTGAAGCTTTCGACGATTCAAGCTTCAAACTTAAAACTTAAAACTTCAAAGATAACATCCCAAACTAAACTTTTTTTTGACCTTTGTCCATGCAAAATCATTGGTGTAACCGGGACGAAAGGAAAGGGAACGACATCGGCATTAATCTACGAAATGCTCAAGAAACAGGGAAAAGATGCATATTTGGTTGGCAATATTGGAAGCCCCGCTTTGGATATTTTGGATAAATTAAATGATCAGTCAATTGTGGTATATGAATTGTCCAGTTTCCAGTTACAAGACCTGGAAAAAAGCCCTCATATAGCAATAATGTTAATGACCGTTCCTGAGCATTTGGATTACCACAAAAACATAGAAGAATATGTTGATGCCAAAAGAAATATTTTCCGTTTTCAAAAACCGGAAGATTTTGCAATTCTAAATCAGGACTATCCGGCAAGCAATGAGTCCGATATCCATACGGGTGCCAAAATCTTTAAAGTAAGCCGCGAGAAAGAACTTTTGGAAGATGGAGCTTGCATTAAAGATGGAAAGGTTTGGTTAAAGGTAAGCATGGCGCTTAAGTCGCATTCCGAGTTCGATGATTCTTCAGACGCAAGCGTCCCTGCGAAGCTCGGGACACGGTCACCTTCGGTGACTCTGATGAAGACATCATCTCTTCGAAATGCTCCTCGCGCCAATATTTCAAAGGAAAATTTTGAATCCTCCCCGCGCAAAATAGCGATTATTGATGTAAGAGATATTCTTCTTCCCGGGGCACATAACTTGGAAAATGTTTGTGCGGCAGTTATCGCAGCTTCACTTTGCGGGGTTTCCACAGGGAATATAGCTGCGGTTTTAAAAACTTTTAAGGGCTTGGAACACCGTTTAGAGCTCGTGGATACGATTTATGGAGTTAAGTATTACGACGATTCATTTTCTACTACTCCAGAAACAGCTATAGCAGCAATACAAGCCTTTGAAGGTCCAAAGATTTTAATTTTAGGAGGATCAAGTAAGAATAGTGATTTCACAGAGCTTGGTCGCGTCATACGCGATTCGGAAAATGTAAAAGCAGTTATTGGAATTGGAAAAGAGTGGGGGGAGATAAGATCAAAGATCAAAAATGAAAAAGTAAAAATTATAGAAGGATGTAGAAATATGAAAGAAATTGCGCTAGCCGCGTTTGACGCGGCAGAAACTGGAGATATTGTGCTTTTGTCCCCAGCTTGTGCTAGTTTTGGAATGTTTAAAAACTATAAAGACCGGGGAGAGCAATTTAAATCGGAAGTTCTAAGACTTAGAACTTCCTCAAATTTCTAATTTCTAATTCTTAATTTCCAATCAAATCTTAATGTTATAATTTTTTAAATTTAATCATTGGAAATTCATTGAAAATTTTAAATTGAAAATTGAAAATTATGACAAAGTTTGGTTTTAAAGTTTTACATCAGGATGAAAACGCAAGAGCTGGTCGACTGACTACTCCTCACGGTGTAGTTAATACTCCTTGTTTTACTCCTGTTGGAACTCAAGCAACAGTGAAGGCTCTAACTGCAAGAGATCTTAAGGAAATAGGAGTAGAGCTTTTATTTGGCAATACTTATCATCTTCATCTTCGGCCGGGGGGAGAAGTAGTTAAAAAAATGGGAGGGCTTTCCAAATTTATGAGTTGGAACGGACCGACTATTACGGATAGCGGTGGGTTTCAGGTATTTTCACTGGCTAAAACCTTGGGGCGTTTAAAGGGTCCTGTCTCGGGTTTTTCTCCCGCCAGTGCTCCCTCCTTCGCTAAAGCTTCGGTGGGCAAGCCTTTTTCAAGCGCTGCAATGCCCCTCGTAGCCGAAAGGCAAAGTGGGGTCGAGAGCCCTTCAACCCGCGCCACCCTTTCAGATAACGAAAATTTTGAATCCTTCCCGCGTAGTAATTCGGAAAAATCATTGGTTAAAATTACAGAAAATGGAGTAAAATTCCGCTCTCATTTAGATGGATCGTTGCATTATTTTACTCCCGAAGAATCGATTAAAATCCAGCAAAAATTGGGTGCAGATCTAATTCTTTGTTTTGATGACTGCCCGCCGTACCCCTCGGATTATACACATGTTAAAAACGCAGTTGAGAGAACTCATAGGTGGGCCCTTCGCAGCCTTAAAGCTGCTCAGGGTAAACATAACAATTCAAGGCAAGCAATATACGGAGTAATTCAGGGTGGAATTTATAAAGATTTGAGAAAAGAATCGGCAAAATTTATATCCGGTTTGGATTTTGATGGCATTGCAATTGGTGGGGTGGCAGTGGGAGAAGGGAAAAAAGAAATGCTGGACGTTTTAAATTGGGTTGGTCCACTTTTGCCAAAAGAAAAACCAAGGCATCTATTGGGAGTGGGGGAGGTTGACGATATTTTCGAAATTATTGAGCGGGGAATCGACACTTTTGATTGTGTAATTCCAACCCGCCTAGGTAGAACCGGTTTTGCTTTTGTTTCGTCATCGGAAGGTAATATAAAAAACCGCTTTAGAATAGATATTGGTAAAACAAAATGGCAAACTTCGAAGCTGCCTTTGGACAAAAACTGCGATTGCTATACCTGTAAAAATTACACTAGGGCTTACATCAATCATTTGTTCCGTTCAAAAGAACTTTTAGCCTATCACTTACTTAGTTACCACAACACTTATTTCATCATCAACCTAACCAAGAAAATCCGCGAAGCGATTTTAGAAGATAAATTTCAAAGTCTTAAAAAAGATTGGTTAGTGTGATAAGATCTAAATAATGAAAAAAGTTGTTTTTTCGGGGATCCAGCCTTCGGGGGATTTACATATCGGCAATTACATTGGTGCAATCGCGCAGTGGGTAAAAATGCAGGATGAATACGACTGCATTTATTGCATTGTAGATTTACATGCCATAACTGTTCCACAGGATCCAAAAACTTTACGTGAAAAAATCTTGGAAGTTACGGCATTGTATTTGGCTTGTGGAATTGATCCTCAGAAATCCAAAATTTTTATTCAGAGTGAAAACCCCGATCATCCGTATTTAGCCTGGGTTTTAAATTGCATAACCCCTTTTGGTCAGCTGGAACGGATGACTCAATTTAAAGATAAGAGTCAGACTCAAAAAGAGGGAACAACAGCAGGGCTTTTTGATTATCCGGTTTTAATGGCGGCGGACATTCTTTTGTATCATACCGACGAAGTGCCGGTGGGAGAGGACCAGAAACAGCATATTGAGTTAACCCGCGATGTGGCGGAAAAGTTTAATAAAACTTTCGGCGAAACTTTTAAGCTCCCAAACCCGCATATTTCCAAATTTGCCGATGCAAGAATTATGAGCCTTCAGACTCCGTCTTCGAAAATGAGTAAATCGGATATTGATCCATTGGGAACAATTAATCTTTTAGATTCGGAAGATAGAATTCGCGAAAAAATAAAAAAAGCGGTAACGGATTCGGAACCTTCAATTTCGGCAAAAGTACATGGACAAGGAAATGGAGCAGTGCAAAACTTATTAACGATTTATGCTGCATTTTCGGGTTGCACATATAACACTGCGGTTCAAAAAACACAGGGAAAAGCTTACGGACAATTTAAACAAGAGCTGGCTGATTTAGTAGTTGAAAATCTTAAGCCAATTCAGGTGAAATATAAGGAGATTAGAAATGACGAAAAGTATCTTCGCCAGGTTTTAGATGACGGTCGTAATTTTGCAATCTCAAAATCTTCAAAGCTTATCCTAGAAGTTAAAGAAAAACTCGGCTTAGTTTGATTTTCTTCTCTTTGGCTGCAAAGAGAAGCAGAAACTGTCGCCAAGTCTCGCTTCATGCTTTCAAGTTTAAGTTCATTTGTCGGGGGATTTCACCCCCTCCCTAATCTCTTCGGGCTAGGGAATCCCCCTGACGCACTCACTTAATCTCTCATACATTCAACATTCGAATTGGCGAAAGACGAGTAAGCTTTTTTAAATTGCAATATTCTGGGAAGTTAGAAAAACTCGGCTTAGTATAGCTTCGAGCCAGCTGGAAAATAGCTACATGTTGTGATATACTCCCTAGGCTATGGCAGTTGGCAGAAAAAATGGCAGAAAATTAAGAGCTTCAAAGGTAAAAACTTCCTGGAAAAACATGGTTATTTATTTCTTTCTTTTCCTTTTTGTAACCTTTGTTTTTATGAGTTTTAGCCAGTCAAAGACAACTCCTGAGGATAAAACTGTTCCACTCTCCCAAATTATTCAAGATGTAAAAAATGGCAGAGTTACGGAAATTAATGTAAGCGGAACAAAAATAACAGTAATGGAAAAAGGTGGAGATACGATTCAAAGCTTTAAAGAACCAAATGTAAACCTTTATCAATTGTTTGACGATGCCGGAGTTTCTTTAAACAAAACAAAAGTAATTATAAAAGATGATACAACTTTAAATAATTGGATCGGCATTTTGGGTTCTGTTCTACCGGTTCTTCTAATGGTTGCGTTCTTCTACTTTATTTTTAGACAGGCAAGAGGAGCACAGGAGAGCATTTTCTCTTTTGGCAGATCGGGGGCAAAAGTATTTAGTAAAGATAAACCGGGAATTACTTTTGCAGACGTTGCGGGCGTAGATGAAGCAAAGCAAGAACTTACGGAAATAGTAGATTTTCTTAAAAATCCGGGAAAATACAAAGCGATGGGGGCACGTACACCAAAAGGGGTTTTAATGGTTGGTCCTTCCGGAACAGGCAAAACTCTTCTTGCCCGGGCAACTGCCGGAGAAGCGGGAGTTCAATTTTTTTCTATGGCAGGTTCGGAATTTATGGAGATGCTAGTAGGAATCGGAGCATCGCGTGTAAGAGATTTATTTGCTACTGCTAAAAAAGCTCAACCGGCAATTATTTTTATAGACGAAGTTGATGCAATTGGCAGACAAAGAGGATCCGGTTTGATGGGTGGACACGATGAGCGCGAGCAAACATTAAACCAAATATTGGTAGAAATGGATGGATTTGCTCCAACAGAACAGTTAGTTGTTATTGCGGCAACAAACAGACCCGATGTGTTGGATCCTGCGTTGGTTCGCCCCGGAAGGTTTGACAGAAGGGTTATTTTGGACATGCCGGATGTAAATGGCAGAAAAGAAATTCTTTCCATTCATGCCCGAAATAAGCCATTTGATAAGGCTGTTAATTGGGATAGAATTGCCAGAAGAACGGTCGGATTTTCCGGAGCAGATTTGGAAAACATGTTAAATGAGGCGGCAATTTTAGCAGCAAGACTTGCGCATAAAGCAATTGACATGAGTGATTTAGAAGAAGCAGCAACTAAAGTAAAGCTTGGACCGGAGAAAAAAAGATTACAATCGGAAGAAGACAGAAAAATGACAGCGTATCACGAAGCAGGACATGCTCTTGTCTCTTGGCATATGCCGCACATGGATCCAATTCACAGAATTTCTATTGTGAGCCGAGGGATGTCTTTAGGGCACACTATGATGGAGCCGATTGAGCATGTTCACGAAACAAAAACTTATCTTTTAGAGCAAATTGCGGTTATGCTTGGGGGAAGGGCTGCAGAGAACTTGATTTTTAAAGATGTGACAACCGGCGCATCCGATGATATTGCCAAGGCAACTGAAGTTGCCAGAACAATGGTGGTAGAGTACGGGATGAGCGACTTAGGACCGATTAATCTAAATGCGGAAAGAGCTAATAGAAGAAACCCGTTTGAAACAATTACCGTTTCTCCGGATATGGCTTCAAGAATAGATGTGCATGTTAAAAAACTTACAGATGATGGTTATAAAAAGGCTCAAGTAATTTTATCGAAGCTGAGAAAAAAACTGGATAAATTAGCAGAAGAATTGTTAAAAAAAGAAACTATAGAATCCGAAGAATTCGAAAGATTAATGGGTCCTAAAAAAGCTTTTGCTTATGCCAAAAGGCAAGTTAGTTAATTTTATTGGTTGACAGAAAAATATAACTTAAATATATTTGAATTATGACCGCCAAAAAAAAGCTTCACTTTAATAAAGGGGAGGCTATAAATTTCGGTTTTCAGACAGCAAAAAGCAACATTGTTTTTTTTATTGGTGTTTTTGTAATTATTACTTTAATCTTTGCCGCAACTTCACTTCTACAAAATGTACCTAATTTTAATCAAAATGCAACTACTTTTTTGATTGGGAATATTTTGGTTTGGGTTTTGAATGTTATAATAGACATGGGAATTATAAGGATTACTCTTAAATTTGTCGATCTGGAAAAACCCTCTTTCTCTAACCTTTTCCACGGAAGTTTTCTTATAAATTATGTTTTAACTTCAATAATAAGTGGAGTAATTATTATAATTGGACTTGTTTTATTCGTAATTCCAGGGATAATTTTTGCTTTAAGATTACATTTTGCAAAATACTTAGTTATAGATAAGGAAATGGGACCGGTTGATGCGATTCAAAAAAGCTGGAATATAACAAAAGGAATAACTTGGAATCTTTTTCTGCTTACCTTACTTTTAATTCTAATTAACATCTTAGGGTTTATTGCTCTTTTAGTGGGTCTTTTTATTACAATTCCACTGACAATGGTTACCAATGCTTTTGTTTACCGCAAACTTCTCTCCCAGGTTAAATAAGGTATAATCTTTCATATGAGGAAAATGATTTTAATAGATGGCAATGCGATTTTGCATCGTGCATTTCACGCTTTGCCTCCTCTTACAAATAAAGATGGAAAATTAACAAATGCGGTTTACGGATTTTTCTCGATGCTTCTTAAAATCAAGACCGATTTACGTCCCGAATATCTCGTAGTTTGTTTTGATAGGCCAAAGCCGACCTTTAGGAAGCAACTTTACGTTGGTTATCAGGCGAAGCGTCCGACAATGGACAATGACTTAGTGCCGCAAATTGCACTGGTTCATGAAGGTTTGGAAAGGGCAAATGTGCCGATTTTTGAAATAGACGGATATGAGGCAGACGATCTAATAGGGACTTTATCTGTTCAGGCAGTAGAGGATAACAAGGAGGATGTTCAGGTAATTATTCTTTCCGGTGATCGTGATCTTCTTCAACTTGTTAATCATAAGGTAAAAGTTTTGGCACCAATTATTGGCATGACAAAAATGATTTTATTTGACGCAGATGTAGTCGAAGAAAAGTATGGATTAAGACCGGAACAAATTGTAGATTACAAAGCTTTAAGAGGCGATTCTTCGGATAACTATCCCGGTGTTATCGGAATAGGTCAGAAAACTGCCAGCAGTTTATTGCAAAAGTATGGAAGTTTAGAATGTGTTTACGAGCATTTGGATGAGATTCCGGAAAAGCAAGCACAAAAATTGGCGGAAGGTGCGGAAGCTGCGAGTTTGGCTAAAAAATTGGCTCAAATTGTTTTAGATGCTCCGATCAAACTTGATCTTAAAAAAGCAGAGATTGAAAAATTAGATAAAAAAGAGCTTGCGGATTTTTTTAGAGAACATAATTTTAGAAGTCTTTTGGAAAGATTGGTTAAAGAAGAAAGAGTGGAGCAAAGAGAAGCAGTGTCAATCAAAATTTCGGAAGAAAAACAAAAAAAGCTGGAAAAAGAAGAGAAAAACGAACAGCTGGGATTCTTATGAAAGTTGCAATAATTCTTGATTATATCAAGGAGTTTGGTTCCCATAGAGCTCTTACTTGCTTCCGAGGTCTACGTCTTCGCGTCGCAAGGGCGAGTCAACGGGGCAAGATTGCAGAAAGATGAAAATAGCCATAGTACACGATTATATAAAAGAATTTGGTGGAGCAGAGAGGGTGTTGAAGGCTTTGTGTGAGGTTTATCCTGATGCACCGATTTATACAGCCTTTTACGACAAAAATTCAACCGCTTTTGAGCATTTTAAAGATAAAAAGATAATTACTTCCTGGTTTCAATATTTACCGTATTCTGCAAAGCTTGCCAGCCCATTAAGATTTCTAACTCCTTTAATCTGGAGAAGTTTTAGTTTTTTAAAATTTGATGTTGTTATTTCTTCTGCCAGTTGGTATATCACTAAAGGCTTTGGCTCACGCCAAAACCTAAATTTAAAATTTAAAATTAAAAATTTAAAATTACCGGTGGAGGTTTGTTATTGTCATACACCACCGCGTTGGCTTTACGGATATAGCACGTCTGTAAACTTTCAAAAATATTTTATAGTAAAAATTTATGCGGCAATAGTAGGTTTTTTCTTAAGGCGTTATGATTTTAACCAGGCGCAAAAAGTAAATTATTTTATAGCTAATTCCGAGGAGGTAAAAAGTAGGATTAAAAAGTTTTATAAAAGAGAATCAACTGTAATTTACCCGCCGGTATCATTACCAAAAGGCAATAAACAAGAAACAATAAACAAAAAGGACTATTATTTTATAGTCTCAAGGATTGTTGGAGCAAAGGGTTTAGATCTGGCCGTAGAAACTGCAATTAAAGGTAATTTTAAATTAAAAATTGCCGGATCCCCAGCAGGATATTATTTTGAATACAAAAAACTGATGGACAAAGTCCATTCGACAAGCTCAGGGCAGGTTGAATTTGTCGGACAAGTTAGTGATGAAGATTTGGTAAAGCTTTACACAGGAGCAAAAGCCTTTTTGGCTTTGGCAAAAGATGAGGATTTTGGCATAACGCCGGTTGAGGCAATGAGCTGCGGGACACCAGTTATTGCTTTTAATGGAGGAGGGTATAAAGAAACAGTAATAAATAACAAAACAGGAATTTTATTTGATAACTATTCTATTGATGGATTAATTACTGCAATTAAAGAATTTGAATCTCTTCGGCAAGCTCAGGGCAAGCAAATATCAGAAGATTGTATTGAACAGGCAGAAAAGTTTTCTAAGGAAAGATTTAAGAACGAAATTAAAGATTTTGTTAATAAAGTGGTGCACTGAGGTCGGAATAAAAATTTTCTTGTTTACAACGCGAAAAAAAGCTTTGCAAAAATCAACTTGAAAACCCGCTAATGCAAACAGCGAAAATTTTCATCCCTCCCCGCGCCATAGAATTGATTTAAGTTATATAATTTAAGTTTTAAGTTTTTAGCTTTTAGTTTAAGCGACCGAAAGGAGCGATTATGCCTGAATTACCCGAGATTGAAACTATCAAGATTGGACTTAGAAAATATTTAATTGGCAAGAAGATTGTTGATGTTGAGGTTAATATTCCTAAAATGTTTGTTGGGAAAAAAGAAGATATTCTCGGGGCAAAAATTGTCAACTTAAAGAGAATCGGCAAAGGCTTAATCATGGAGCTTGATAATAATTTTGTCCTAGCAGTTCATTTAAAAATGACCGGACAGCTTGTTTATCGTGATGAAAATACCAAAAGCCAAGTTCTTTCTAAAAAAGTCGGTGGAGAAACTCTTCCGTCAAAATATTCACACATTATTTTTTCATTAGATAGAGGCGGAGTTCTTTTCTACAACGATCTTAGACAATTTGGTTGGATTAAAGTAATTAAAAAAGATGAGCTAATGGATGTTCCTTTTTTTAAGGAGATGGGTCCTGAGCCAAAAGTAGGGGATGATATAGCGGGAAAAGAACTGACTATAGATTACTTTAAAGAGGTAGTTCAAAAAGGGAATTTACCCATCAAAATTATTCTTATGGATCAAAAACGGATTGGGGGAATAGGTAATATTTATGCAAACGATGCACTTTTTAAGGCGGGAATTGATCCAAGGAGAAAAGGAAAGACTTTAACAAAAAAAGAAATTAAAAAACTTTATGATGCAGTTTTTTATATCATTAAAAAAAGTCTGCAATATGGAGGATCATCAGACGAAAATTTTGTAAATGCTTTAGGGCAAGAGGGGAATTATCAGAAGCATGCTTTAGTTTACGGTAAAAAAGGGCAAAAATGTCCTAAATGCGGTTCAGTTATCGAAAAGATTTTCCTTGGAGGTAGGGGAACCTTTTTTTGCCCCATTTGCCAAAAGTAAATTTCGTAAAAATCTTATTAATTATGATATCCTGATAAAGGATTATGAAATTCACAAAAAAGGTGAAAAGCTTGTTGCCATTGAAGTTGGGTTGGCGTTTAATATTGAGATTAACATCTGGCCTTATAAAATTACATGATCCGATACTTGCTAAACCTGAAACCTCGCGTCCAATTATTGCAAGCCTTACCGCTCGAGCTTTGCTAGCGTTTGCCATAGGAAGCTATCTGCTCTTGTTTATTAGTTGGACTTTACAAAATCATTACACATTTGGTACTTTTGGCTTTGATTTGGGTATTTTTGATCAGGGAGTGTGGTTACTTAGTCAGTTTAAAGAGCCGTTTATTACTGTTATGGGAACTCATCTATTTGGTGACCATACCTCCTTCATTCTCATATTATTAGTTCCACTCTACTGGATTTGGCCTTCTGTAAATGTACTTCTTGTTGTGCAGTGTCTAGTTTTGGGAATGGCCGCGATTCCCGCGTTTCTTCTTGGTCGATGGATGCTTCGGAATGAATGGTTGGCTCTTTGTGTAGCCATTGCTTATTTATTGCAACCGGTAGTAGCATACACTAACTTGGAACAGTTTCACCCGGATGCTTTTGAAATACCATTGGTACTTTTTGTTTTTTACTTCATGGTAAGAGGACGCTGGAAAATGTTCCTAGGGTGTGTAATCACTTTGTTGTTGGTAAAAGAGGATGTAGCTCTTTTTACACTGCCTCTTGGGGTATATGTGGCAATGCGTTACAATCGGTGGATTGGATTTCTTACGGCGGGAATTTCCTTAGCCTATTTTATCCTAGTTGTATTAGTGATCTTGCCCGGTTTTAATCACGTAGGGAACCTTGATGTATATCGTATTCCTTTTGGTGGACTTAGTGGTTTAATTAAGACTACATTTACTCATCCATGGGAGGTGGTTAGTTTGGCGTTTGGACCAGATAAACCGCTCTATTTATTGCAGCTTCTTTTGCCCCTAGCTCTCTTGCCGCTTGGTTCCATGGTTGTATTTACCGCAGTAGGTCCTTTACTCTCTAATTTACTGAGCAATTTTCCATATCAACATTGGATTCAGTATCACTATGCTACCCTTATCGTCCCGACGTTGATTGTTTCGGCTGTATTTACTCTGAGTAAAATTCCAAGAGGACTTACTCGCATCTTACCGGCAGTGGCATTGGTTGTAGCTTCGCTCGGGGGCCAATATTACTGGGGACCTAGTCCCTGGTCGCGAGTACCCGCACCACTAGTGCGTGAGCCGTCGCCGTCGATAAATGAATTTCGTACAGCAACATTTCTAATTCCTCCGGACGCTCACTTGGCTACTTTTTACCGTTTTGTTCCTCATCTTTCTCACAGAGAACAAATCTATGAATTTCCTAATCCGTGGAGAGCGACATACTGGTTTGATTCTCGGCATGATGGACAACGGCTTCCTGAAGCGGATCAGGTAGAATTTGTTCTGCTTTCTCCGGGGCAGGAAGATCCTGTGGATCTTTCGTTAATTCCCCTGTTGAGAGATGAAGGTTTTATAACAATTTATGAGTCATCAAGTTTGCTTCTTATGAAGCGTTTACCAAGATTGATTCCGTAAACGTTGTTTTATTAAAATCATTATGTTATGATTCTAATCTAGTACGAGTTAAGTTTTAAGGCGAGACGGATACTAGTTTTTTTATGGCTAATTATTCGGAAAAGATAGTTATGTCAATAGGGGGATCGTTAATTGTTCCCAATGGAGGAATTGATTCAAAGTTTCTTAAAGATCTCAATAAGTTTATAAGAGGACAACTGGCGAAAAACAAAAACCGCCAGTTTTTTTTGATCACAGGAGGAGGAATGACTACTAGGCATTACCAAAAAGCTGCAAGTGATGTAATTGGGCGTCAGCTAACCGAAGACGACTTGGATTGGATTGGAATTCACGCTACCCGTTTAAACGGACATTTATTAAGAACAATTTTTAGAGACATTGCCCACCCCATTATTATTGATGATTACAGTACTATTCGAAAACCCACAGAGCCAGTTATAGTCGGAGCAGGGTGGAAACCGGGCTGGTCTACGGATTATGATGCTGTTTTAGTTTGTGAAGATTATGGACCTAGAACCGTAATTAATTTAAGTAATATTAGCCAAGTTTACAATAAAGATCCAAAGAAATTTACAGATGCTAAGCCACTTGATCAGGTTTCATGGGCAGATTTTAGAAAGATAATAGGCGATAAATGGAGTCCGGGAATGAATGCTCCATTTGATCCGATTGCAGCTAAGAAAGCGCAAGAATTAGGAGTTAAAGTAATATTAATGGGTAAGGATTTTGACAATATCAGAAAATATTTTAAGGGCGAAAAATTCCTCGGTACTGTAATAGAATAGATTCCCATAATTTAAAATTCTAAATTAAAAATTAAAAATTATTTAAACTTCTTAATTATTCCATTGACTATTTGTACTATAATAACAATCGAGTATGGTGTTAAAACATATTTTTCTTCAGAACTTTAGAAGTTATAAAAAACAGGACTTTGAATTCGACGAAAAAGCGACTCTTATAGTCGGAGTAAATACTTCGGGTAAAACAAACCTTATCGAAGCTATCTCCATGCTTTCTTCCGGAAAAAGTTTTAGGGCGGAAAAAGAAGATCAATTAATTAAATTTGGGCAAGATATTGCAAGAATTAAAGGTATAGTTAAAAACCAAGAAAACGAAAAAAATGAATTTGAAATTGTGCTTGCAAGTGGAGAATATAGTGGTAAAAGAAATATTAGTAAGAAATTTTTAGTAAACGGAGTTGCCAGAAAAAGAGTAGATTTTGCCGATAATTTTTCCGCAGTTTTATTTTCTCCCGAAGATTTAGATATAATAATTGACGCACCATCCTTAAGAAGAAGATTTTTGGATAATGTATTGGAACAGGTA
Organism: Candidatus Levybacteria bacterium CG_4_9_14_0_2_um_filter_35_21; assembly: GCA_002788395.1. GTDB lineage: Bacteria > Patescibacteriota > Microgenomatia > Levybacterales > UBA12049. The sequence continues at coordinate 15,881 of PFRF01000008.1, forward strand.
GATAGAGAATATAGAATTGCAATGATTGCGTACGCAAAGGGAATAAGACAAAGAAACGCGCTTTTGGAAATTGCCAGAGAGACCTTTCGGCTAGGCTCAGGACGAGCCCCACTTCGCCAAGGCTACGAGGGGCAGGCAGGGGGAAGAAACGAAAAACAATTTGAATATTGGGACCATTTGGTTATTGAAAATGGAGGAATAATTACCAAGAAGAGGGAAGAATTTTTAAATTTTGCCAACCTTACGGAAAAAGAATTTTTTGATTTTGCCGCTTTTTACGACAAAAGTATTATTTCCAAAGCCCGTCTTGAGCAGTATAAAGATGCGGAAGTTGGGGCTGCAGTTACTCTAGTTGGTCCGCACAGGGATGATTTTTCGGTTTCTATGTATGATAATGTGCTCCAAACTACTCACGATATTAAAGCCTATGGTTCCAGAGGACAACAGAGGTTGGCAATTTTACAGTTAAAACTTTTAGAGCTTTTATATATAGAAAAAATGCTTGGATATAGGCCGGTGCTTCTCTTAGACGATATTTTTTCCGAGTTAGACGAAGAGCACATTAATCTAATCTTAGAGATGCTTGGTAAGCAACAAACAATAATTACAACTGCCCATAAAGAACTTGTCCCTGTAAAAATTGCAAATAAAATGAAGACGATTGAGTTTGAAAAGTAGTAAAATAGGAGAATGCAAGAATTTAATAGCAAGGATTTAAAAAATTTATTTGTTCCCAATAAGGATTCTCATAAAGGGCAGAATGGGAAGTTAATGATAATTGGTGGATCTAAACTTTTTCATGCGGCATCTTTATGGTCTTTAAAAGTTGCCAGTAGAATTGTTGATATGGTCTTTTATTCCTCAGTTCCGGAAAATAACGAAATTGTTCAAAAAGTTAAAGAAGAATTTAGAGATGGAATTGTAATTCCAAGAAATAAAATTGCAAATTATATCAACGAGGCGGATTGCGTCTTAATCGGTCCGGGGATGCCGAGAAAAGAGGGAGAGGAGGAGGGGGATGATGATACAAAAGTAATCACAGAATACTTGCTCAAAAGTTCTCAAAATAAAAAATGGGTAATAGATGGAGGAAGTCTCCAAACCATTAATCCTTCTTTAATTCCACAAGGCACAATCATAACTCCTCATACAAAAGAGTTTGAAAAACTCTTTAATTTCCAATTTCCAATTTCCAATTTCCAATCAAATTCAAATGATCAAATTTCTAAAATTGAAAAAATAGTTCAGGAGAAGGCTAAGAAATATAATTGTGTGGTGCTTTTAAAAGGATCTATTGATATTGTTTCAAACGGTGAAGAAACAGTTCGAATTTCTGGAGGAAATGCAGGCATGACTAAAGGTGGAACGGGAGATGTTTTAGCAGGTTTAGTTGCTGCTTTATATTGTAAAAACGATGCATTTTTAGCCGCATGTGCAGGCTCGTATATCAATAAAAAAACCGGAGAAAAGCTAGCGGAGAAGATGGGACTTTATTTTAATGCTTCCGACCTTGCCGACGAAATTCCAAAAGTAATGAAAAATTTGTAAGCTTGGAAATAGATTTATGCTTTTTTTTGAAGTTTCTCGGAGAGACGAGTGAGCTGGAGAGTAATGGTAACTGCCAAAACAGTAACAACTACAGCATAAATAAATAAAGAAGCCAGCCCACTGCCATTTGGAAGCCACTTCTTAATGTAGTTGTTTACAAACTCCTGAATAACCCCATTCCAGGCAAGAGCGGCAACTAAACCAAAGCCACTGGTAGAAAGAGCTACCATTTGTTTTACTGCTTCAACGTGTAATTTTTTATCTTTAATAACTTTTTTCTTCGACATAGGCAAATTATAGCATACCCCGATTAAATCAGGGCATATCTTGCTTTTTTTCGGGAAATATGCGTTAATAGCTAGTAACTTAAAGCTAATAGCTAAAAGCAATCTATCTTATTTTTAGTTCTAAGTTTTTACTTTTTAGTTAATGTATAGTCCTAAATTTACAATCACCCCACACGAAACTTACCTCCTCCCAAGGGCTACGTCCTTGCGTCGGAGGGGCGTTCATGCGGGGCAGGCAAATAAACAATAAATAAAACTATATGTATACACCTAGATTCGTAATTACCAATAAGATTCTCAAAAATATTGGTAGTATTGAGGCAAGTAGAGAAGTAATCGACCACGCACCGCTTCTACCTTATTATGAAAAAGAATTTCAAAAAGACGCAATAGTTAGAACCGTTCATTACGGAACTCATATAGAAGGAAATGAGCTTAATTTATCTCAGGCAGAAAAAGTCTTAGATGGACAAGATGTTCCTGCGAGAGAGCGGGATATTCAGGAAATAATAAATTACAGAAAAGTCATGCAATACATTGACCAATATCAAAAATCAAATATCAAAAATCAAATATCGGAAGAGGACATAAGAGAAATACATAAGCTAACAGTAGATAAGATTTTAGAGCCGGAAAAGTGTGGGGTGTTTAGAAAAACTCAGGTAGTTGTTAAGAATAGTATTTCCGGTGAGGTTTCGTTTCGACCACCGATGGCAGTCGCGATTCCTTTCCAAATAAAGGACTTAATTGCGTTTATAAATAGCCAATTAGAACAAGATATTCATCCTATTTTGAAATCAGGTTGTATTCATTATGAATTAGTTAGAATTCATCCTTTCGTTGACGGAAACGGTAGGGTAGCAAGAGCCCTTTCCACACTAATTCTTTTTAAAGAGGGGTATGATATTCGAAAGTTTTTTTCTTTAGAAGAATACTTTGATTCAAATGCTTCGTCTTATTATGACGCACTACAAAGTGTAGAAAAAAGAGGAGGAGATTTAACTTATTGGTTAGAGTATTTCTCTTTGGGTCTTTCTATTGAGCTTGCCAAGATAAAAGATAAGGTTGAGCGAATTTCGATAGATGCCGGTTTAAAAGAAAAGCTTGGAGGACATCCCTTAATGCTTACGGAGCGTCAACTAAAAATAATCGAATACATTCAAAAAGTGGGTTTTCTGCAAAATAAAGCTTTTTCCCAGTTATTCCCCATGGTTTCCGAAGACACAATTCTAAATGAATTAAAAGAACTCTTAAAAACAGGGATAGTTAAAAAACAAGGCGTAACCAAGGGTGCTAAATACGTAATAAAATAAAATATGTCAATGATTGAAAGAAGAGTTCAGGCCGAACGCGGTACATTACCTATGTTAAGAATGGCAGTTGCGGATGACAGCCCTACTATTCTTAGAGTTTTTAGTAGGCTTGTACAAGCAGTTGGGGCAGAGAGAGTTGCGGTAATTGATCAATATAGTAGTGGAGAGAAAATAATAAGTGCAGTAAAAGAAAATCCGGGTAAGTACAATTTGGTTATAACAGATGGAAAAATGGGTTTAGGCAAAAATGGAGTTGATGTGGCAAGAGAATTGGGAGGAATACTGCCTGTTTATATTTCAAGCGGCGGAATGAGCGATTTTGACATTGATGATCCAAAACTATTAGAAAAGACCGGTTTTAGTGGGGCATTAAGTAAACCATATAATATGAAAGATGTTCAAGTATTTCTCTCGTTAGCCTTGAAAAAACTAGCTCAGTCGGAAAAAAAATGACATTTTTAGAATTATCTAATTATTTAGAAAAACTGGAGGAAACTTCGTCAAGACTTATTTTAATTAATATTTTTTCCGATTTAATTAAAAAAGCACAATCTGCTGAAGAGTTGGAGGAAATTACTTATTTAATTCAGGGTAGGATTGCACCATTCTTCGAAGCTACAGAAATAGGTATGGCGGAAAAAAACGTTGCGCAAGCTATATCCATGGCTTATGGTATAGATCGAAAAGAAGTTCTTGATTTATATCTTCGGCTAGGGGACATGGGAAGCGTCACTTCGCTCCTAAGTTCAAAATTCAAAGTTTTTACCTCGTCTGTTGGGGAGCAAAGTTCAAAGTTAACAGTGAGCGAGGCTTTTAAAGTTTTAAAGGAAATCTCAAAAACCGGTGGGGCAGGATCGGTGGAGAAAAAGCAGATTTTATTATCAGATCTGTTAAGAAAAATGGATCCTGTTTCTGCAAAATATTTAGTTCGTATTCCTCTTGGAAATTTAAGGCTTGGAATTGGAGATCCGACAATTTTGGATGGACTCGCAACGGCATTTTTAGGAGATAAGAGTAAAAGAAAATTGCTGGAGGGGGCTTATAATCGCACATCAGATCTGGGTTTAATTGCTAAAACCTTGAATATTAAGGGAATTCAAGCTGTTGAAAAATTGGATATTCAAATCGGCAAACCGATCAGAGCAGAGCTTTGTGAAAGACTTCCGACCCCGCAAAAAGTAATTGAAAAATTAGAAACAGTGGACGTTCAATATAAATACGATGGATTTAGAGTTCAAATCCACAAAGACAGAGACAGGATTTCTATGTTTTCCCGAAACTTAGAAAACATGACACATATGTTCCCGGAGCTTATTGCGGCAACACTTAAACAGGTTAAAGCAGAATCTGTAATCTTAGATACGGAAGCATTGGCATATCATCCGTTATCTGAAGAGTTTTTACCATTTCAGGAAACTACTAAGAGGCGCAGAAAACACGGAATAGACGAAATGGCCTTAAAACTACCCTTAAAAGCTTTTGTTTTTGATATCTTATATAAAGATGGAAAGTCCTTAATAGATAAACCATTAACAAAAAGGTTAAAGATTTTAAGAAAAACTGTAATAGGGGATGACATTTTAATTCCAACTAAAAACGAAGTCGTTTCCGATCCAAAAAGATTGCAAGAGCTCTTGGATGACTCAATTTCGAAAGGGTTAGAGGGATTAGTTGTAAAAAGATTAGAAAGTAAGTATGAGGCGGGAGGAAGAAATTTTAATTGGGTAAAATTAAAAAGACATTCGGCAGGAGAATTACACGATACGATTGATTGTGTAATTTTGGGCTATATTGCAGGGAAAGGGAAGAGGACGGAGTTCGGAGCAGGGGCACTTCTGGTTGGGATTTACGATGATAAGAAAGACGAGTTTGTAACGGTTTCCAAAATTGGAACAGGGCTTTCAGACGAAGAATGGCGCGAAATTCATAAGCGGGCAGATAGGATAAAATTAGATCATAAACCGGCTCGCGTAAATTCTCTAGCTGTCCCATCCGTATGGATAGAGCCGAAAATTGTAATAGAGGTTTTGGCAGATGAGATTACCAGAAGTCCGATTCATACAGCCGGTAAATCTTCGGATCAGCCCGGCTACGCTTTAAGGTTTCCTCGCTTAGTTACTTTTAGGGAGGATGATAAAAAAGCAGAAGACTCAACTACGGTAAAAGAATTAATTAAAATGTACGAAGACCAAGGGAGGAAATAATTAGCCTCGGGGAAAACTAACTGGGTATTGATTTTTAAATTTGGATAACTTACTATCAAATTAGATTATATCCCCGAAGGGAGGTGAAAATAAATGAACGCACAATTAAAATCATTGCTTAAAACCCTTGATGAAAGTTATATAAAAACACCTGCCCTACCAAAACAATGGAAGGATTTATTGGTTAATTTTGCTCCATGGCTAGCTCTACTTGGTGGAATAATTTTAGTATTCGGTGCAATAAGTTTGCTAGGGCTAGGATCATTCCTTTCTCCTTTTGCAATGCTTACAGGAGTAGGTGCTTTTGCTGTTACATGGCTTATAGCAGCAATACTTTTATTAGTAGGTGGATTAATGGAGCTTTTAGCTTTTTCACCTCTTAAAGCAAGAAAAGAGAAAGGTTGGAATCTGATGTTTTACGCACTTCTCTTGAATGCTTTAAGTTCTGTGGTGAGACTTAACATATCAGACATTGTAATGGCTATATTAGGGTTTTTAATAGGTTATTATTTTTTATATCAAGTAAAATCTTCTTACAAATAAGAACAGGATAATCTTATTGTATTAAAGATATTTAATGGCAATTGATGTTTGAGAGTAGGCAGGATGCAGCACAACTTTTAACAGTTAAACTTTTAAAAACTGTAGAAGATAAAGATATCGCAGTTTTAGCTTTGGCAAGAGGAGCTGTTCCAATGGGGAGAATGATTGCCGATTATCTTTCCTGTCCATTTGACACGATTGTCTGCAAAAAAATTGGTGCCCCTCTAAACATTGAGTTTGCAATTGGTGCAGTTGCTCCCAAAAATACAATTTATTGGAATGAAAATGTTTTAAAAAAAATTGGTCTAAGTAAAAATACTTTAAGAAAATTAAAGCTGGAAAAAGAAGAGGAAAGAAAAAAATTAGAAAAAAAGTTAAGATCCGGAAAAACCTCGATTGAAATTAAAAATAAAACGATAGTTCTAATAGATGATGGAGTAGCAACGGGAGCGACTGTAATGGCGGCACTATTGAGTCTTAAAAAGCAAAAAGCAAATAAAATTATTTTGGCTGTTCCGGTAATTGCAAAAGATACATTTAAAGATTTAAGAAAATTTTTTGATAAAATAATTACCTTGAAGAAGACCAATAATTTTTATGCCGTAGGTCAGTTTTATCGTAATTTTAAGCAAGTTACGGATGAAGAAGTAATAAAAATACTTGAATCGAATATTAGTTAATAGATATCGGAAATTAGTTATAGTATAATAACCAGTACCTAGTAATTAATAACTTTTAATTAAATTATGAAAATTATTGTTGGTCTGGGTAATCCGGGGGAAAAATACGAAAGAACAAGACATAATTTGGGTTTTTCGGCAGTCGATAAATTCTTAAAAGATTTTGGTGGTTCAGTTTGGAAGGACAGTGAAAAATTTAAAGGAGAGATTGCCCATATTGAGTGGCAAAGACAAAATAGTCAAAAGTTCAAAGTTTCCTCTTTTGCCAAGGCTTCAAAGGACAAGCAAAGTTCAAAGTTCCAGGGTTTGGAAAAAGTAATACTTCTAAAGCCAAAGACCTATATGAATAATTCCGGACTTTCCGTTAGGATTGTCTCCGATTTTTATAAAATCAAGCCGGAAAATATATGGATTCTACATGACGACTTGGATTTATCATTTGGATCTCTTAAGATAAGGCTCGGAGGTGCTTCGGCAGGGCATAGAGGAATAGAGTCAATAATAGATAATTTAGGTACGGATAAATTCTGGAGGTTTAGATTAGGGATTGGACATCCCATAAAAAAGTTAAAAATTAAAAGTGAAAAGTTAAAAGTCCGAAAAGTTGACGATTATGTTTTAGGTAGTTTTGGACATGGAGAAATGGGCAAAGCAAGGGAACTTATTAAAAGAGTAGTTAACGCAATAGAAACCGGTTTGGAAGATGGCTTAGAAGCTACCATGAACAGATTCAACTCTAAATGATCAAGGATTAAGGATAAATGATTAAAGAAAAAGAATAAAACAATTAATGAAATCTGTTAAACAAATCCTCACAAAATTTAACCCGGTATCTGACAAATATGTCTCCCGTGAGTTCCAATCATATGGAATTCATCTGGCAGAGGAATTAGATGATTATAAACATCGCAGTCTTTACATTAAGCTTGCAAAAACAACCCATAGATCAATTTTAGAAAGAGCGCTTTCCTTTTGCATAGACAGTAATGCCAGAAATAAAGGAGCTCTTTTTATGTGGAAATTAAAAGAAATAAAAAAAGTTGTAGATACCTCAAAATGAAAAAAGAAAAAATCTTTTCCATTCTAATTATAATCTTTTCGATTGGTTTAACACTTGCGATATTTATTTTTCCGGATATTTTTAGAGATCATAAAAAATGGGGGATAATAGGAATTTTTATAACAAATTTTATTTCCGGGCTCTCTTTTTTCCCCGCCCCTGCATTTTTAACTGCGGTTATAGGTGGGTCAATTTATCCGCCGGTTTTAGTTGCTTTGGCTTCTTCTTTGGGGTCAACTTTAGGAGATATGCTTTATTTAATACTTGGAATTTCCGGTCGGAAGGTCGCCAAGAAGAATTTGGAAAAAAATAAATGGTTTATTCGAATTGAAGCAAATTTCCAGAAATATGGAGGTTGGATTCTTTTTGCAGGTGCTTTTATACCAAATCCAATGTTTGACTCGTTTGGGTTAATTGCGGGAATTTTTAATTTTTCGGTTTTGCGGTTTTTCGTTATTATTTTAACGGGAAGATTTTTGAGGTATTTTGTTTTAGCTCAACTAGGCGCTAAATTTTATTAAATAATTTAATATGTTGTGTCTCTAAGGATTAAGGATGAAAGATAAATTAAAAAAGATGAAAACAAACATCAAGGTTCAGGAATTTAAAAAACCACAAGATATAAAGGAAAGGACATTCTTATTTGCCGTTAAAGTTCTAAAGTTTACACAGGTTATTCCAAATAATAAGATTAATTCTATCTTAATAACGCAACTAATTAGGTCTTCGACATCAATTGGAGCAAATATTGAAGAGGCACAGGGAGGGCATACTAAATCAGATTTTGTTCATTCAGTAAATATTGCTAAAAAGGAAGCACGTGAAACATTTTATCGGCTGAGACTAATTCAAGAGGTTAACCCAATCTATGCTGAAAAGTTAAGTAATCTCTTAAAAGAAAATGAAGAAATTATTAGGATTTTAACAACTATAGTAAAAAATTCCAAACCTAGAGTTTTTAATCCTTAATAATTTATCTTTATTAATTTATGTTTTTAATTAATCACTTATCATTTATCATTTATCATTAACTATGATGTGTCATCTTGTTATTTCAGGGTTTGTTCAAGGAGTGGGATATAGGCAGTTTACAAAGAAAACTTCACTTGGTCTTGATTTAAAGGGGTGGGTTAAAAATATAGACGAAGGTAGAGTTGAAGTACTTTTTTCCGGCTCAAAAGAATCGATTAAAAGGGCAATCAAGGCTTGTCGCAAAGGTCCGTTTCTGGCAAGAGTTAAGAATATAGATATCGAGTGGGAAGATAAAAATATGGATTTTACCCAGCACCAAACTGGTGCTGGGTTTAATAATTTCGAAATTGTAATATAATAGACAAAAAATTTATTTATGCTTTTTAATATTATCTTGGCTACATTTTTGACTTCAATAGTTTCTTTACTATTGGTATCGTTACTTCTTTTGCATAAAACTCTAATGCAAAAAATTTCTTTTCCTTTGGTTGCTTTTGCTGCAGGTGCACTTCTTGCGATAGGGTTTTTGGAAACAATGAGAGAAGCGGTTAATCTTGGAGGAGAGCAAGTCTATCTATGGGTTACGCTTTCGATTGCCGGTTTTTTTGTTCTCGAAAGAGTATTCCTTTTTTTACATCATCATAGTCATGTAGAAAAAAAAGAAGAGAAAGAACACCTTAAAATGCCAACCTCGCTCTTACTCTTTGGAGATGGGTTGCATAATTTTATAGACGGTCTTTCTATTGCAGCTGCTTTTTTGGTAAATTTTCAGCTAGGAATTATTACAACAATTGCAGTTTTTGTACACGAGATTCCACATGAGTTAGCAGACTTTGGCATTTTAATTCACAAAGGATGGGAGAGAAAAAAAGTTATTTTACTTAATTCGTTATCGGGTGTTACGGCTATAATAGGAGCAGTTCTTGCTTATTACCTTGGTAATTCTTTTAGTGACATATTACCGCTTTTTCTGGCTATAACCTCCGGAAACTTTATTTACCTATCGGCAACCGATTTATTACCGGAAATTCATCATAAGGCAGATAAAGATTTGGCAATAAATTATTCATTCTTTTTTATATTAGGAATTTTTTTAATCTACGCTTTGATAAAACTTGTTGGAGAATAGAGAGTTATTTTAAAGCTACATCTACTGCAGACTTCATATCATTCCAGTTATATGCTCCTGCAAAGTTGGTTGTGTTAATAAAGAATCCCGGTGTTCCATTGACCCCTAAACTGGCTGCCAACTTCTGATCATCGGCCAAATATGTATCATATTTACCACTGTCTAGGCAAGCTTTTAAAGTAGTAGAGTCAACGACATTTGCCAAAAAGTCGCTTAATTTTCCGGATGCGGCTTTGTCATTTTTTACATCATTATTAATTAAGTTATAGCCATCATTAGTATTGAGTTTGTCGTGTGCGTCCCAGAATTTATCTTGTTCATTTGCGCAATATAAGGACTTCATAGCCATTTCGCCCGCTCCGTGACCATTTTGATATATATAGGCAAAAGAAGCTTGCCCGGCTTCAACCAATTTTCGCATTTCCTGAACAGGGGAGACGTAGGTTCCGCCATCGGAAACTAAGGTAAATTGAGCACCCATTTGCTTATTTAATTCAGAATTTTTACCTGATGCTGCTTGGCAAAAAGGACATGATGGATCTGCTATTTCTACTAAAAGTAATTTTTTATTTGCGTCTCCAAACTTAATTACTTTTTGATTGTTAAAGATACTTTTAATTGTGTTTAATTCAACTTTTACTGCAGGTGGCTGGGCACCTGGTTGTTGTTGTTGTTGCAAAGTAGCGGCGGTAGTATCGACCGGTTTTGCATTTTTTTCAAGGTAAGAAATCTTTGTAGTGAATGAACCTAAGAAAAAAGCTGCAATTAGAAGGAGAGCATATAAAACTACGCTATAATTTTTATTAAGAGTAAGAGGGGGAATTGTAAATTTTACTTCTCGTGATTTTAAGGTTGCTTCTTTTGTTTGTTTTACGGGCATGTGTTATATTGTATAGTTTTTGACTTTTTTGTCAAGAGGAAAAATTATCGAGCAAAGAAGATAAATAAAATAATAATTAATAAAAAAGAAAAAACGGAAAAAAATATATTAAACGTTAAGAGTTTTTTAATAACAAAAGATAAAGGAATTTCAAGGTCTTTACCTGCCCTATCTGCTCCATTCCTATAGATAAAATTGTAAGTAATAGTTAGTAAAACTAAAGTTATTAATCCTAATTCAATATAAAAAAACATTAAGTTTTTCATGTTAGTTTAATTGTACATAGCGATTTGGGAAAAGATCTTCGATAAAAGTAAACCCTTTATTTCCATTTTTCTCTTCATTGTTCCTTTTCTGATACCAAATTGGAGTGGACCTTAGAATTTGATTTGGATTAGTACTAATTAAAGCAAATGCATCTCCTAAAATATGTCCGATTTCTTTTGGATTTCTTAAATTTGTAAAAACGAACTCTTCCTCATGTGTTGGTCTATCAAAGGTTATAACTACGTCTCCTTTGTCAAGAATTTCGTTAATAATTCCACGAATTTTAACATCAATCTCGGTACATCTTACTTGATCTAATAAAACATCGTTGACTGTATGAAAAAAGAGCGGAGCGTAACAAATTTCCATAATTTTTCTATTAGTAACTACGTATAAGTGATAATACCAATTTACAATAAGTCTGGTGACCAAACTTAAAGAAGTTGTTAAAACTGAAAAAACAATTATTAGAAAAGCAGCAAAGGAAAATAGACGAGTTGAAGAAAGAAAGAACAGAAGGTAAACAATACTAAACAGAATAAAAAAAGTCACAAATATTGGACGGACAAGAATACACCAGTGCTGCCTTTTTACTACAAGAACTCTTTCTCCCGGAAGAGTAAGAAGCTTGTGCAAAATATCCCTGCCTGCAATTTCCATAAAGCCTCTTTCCAATTACAATGATAAAAGATAAATTTGTTTTGACGACTCATGTTATAATTGCAGTGGCATTTAAACACTTTTTCTAAGAGAAGTCAGTTAGAAATGTTACAAAATTTTTGTAATATTTCTAACAAGCGCTAACTATAAATAAAATAGATATGAACAATAAAATTTCTCAAAATGATAATTTTATTTTTAGTAACACTAAGCAGATTTTTTGTAAAAAAGGTCAAATAATCTTAAGAGCCGAAGATAATATTTCCGATGTTTACTATATAAAAAACGGATATGTCCGTGAATTTTTTCTCTCAAGAGACGGAAGAGAACTAACAACGTCAATTTTTAAACCTCTTGATATATTTCCACTATTTTGGATTGTTGGAAAAAATTCAAGTGAATATAATTTCGAAACATTAACAGACGTAGAGATGCTTAGAGTCTCCAGAGAAAAAATTTTAGAATATCTAAAACATGATCCACAATTTTTTTTAAAACTTATTAGCAGGCTTATCAATAGGCTTGATGCATTCAACGAAAGGATAAAATATATGGTTTTTAAAAACGCAAGCGTAAAAGTAGCATCGATTTTACTTCTTTTATCGGAGCGCTTTGGAGTAAAAAGAAAGGGGGAAATATACATTCAAATTCCATTAGCACATAAAGATATAGCTTCTTTGATCGGCATCGCACGTGAAACAGCAAGTCTTGAGATGAAAAAATTCGAAAAAAAAGGAATATATATATCCCTGAAGCATCATATTTTAATAAAAAAGATGAGATTATTAAAAAAAGCAACAATTATGGACTAAAAATCTATTGTAATAAATTGTAATAATTAGATCTGCAACCCCTTTTCCAATGTGTTAGAATTAATTTTATGGAAGGAAAACCCCTATCGGAGCTTGCTAATAGCTTAATTTCGGTTTTTGACGAAGAAGTTCCTGAAACAAGAGATAGGAAAATTAGTGTTAATCCGGTTGTCTCCAAAGTTGCCTCAATTTACGAAAAAGTAAGAAACGCTATGGATTATCGTGATCAGGAAGTAATCCTAAGAGCGGCAATAGAAAGAATCTTAAAAAGAAGGACTCTTTTTGGTGGTGTTGCAAAAACCATTGCAGAACCTTTGGTGCGTGAATTGGTTTGGGCACGATATTTTCCGGATGAAAGCGTTTCGGAATCGATGACAGCGAGAGTAGAAGAACGAATTGACCTTTACATAAAGTTAAGACATGAAATTTTAGCAAAACATTTGATTATTTCCGAAAAAAGCCTTAACGAGTGGATTTACCATCTAATGTCCTCAGATGTTGAACACACTCTTTGCCCACGGAAGAAAAAAGAATACATGAGTAATTTTATGTTTAGAGTTATGCGCGATAATATTACGATTATAGATGAAGGAGAGCAACAGAAAGATATTCAGGTTTTTATTGCCGTTCATAAATCTTACGCAAAAGATGATCTCGCAATGTTGCGTTTCCATTTATTCAATCAGTTTCTCGGAAAATTAACTGCTGAGAACTTACCAAAAGTCATAGAAAATTTCCCGGAAGGTTATAGGGAAATAAACAACCAGCTTAATTATCCGCGGAAAGATAAAATATTTAATTATATTAAAGATAAAACAGTTATTTTTTTTGTTCTCGAAGACTTTCTTAATATAGGGAAGGGGGGAATAAAACAGCTCATAAATGATGATGGTGAATTTAGAAGAATTATATATAGTATCTGTGAGGCAAGATATGCAGGAATTGCTTCTAAGGTTAGAACAGCAATTTTTAGAAGTATTATTTTCTTACTTCTTACCAAAGCTCTTTTTGCTCTCAGCATAGAGGGAACTTTTGAAAGTATTTTTTATGGTCGGGTACTTTGGACGGCAATTTTAATTAACATTGTTGTTCCGCCACTTTTAATGGCAGCTCTTGGATTTTCTATAAAAACTCCGGATCGTGAAAATTCAAAAAAAATCTTCAATTACATTAGGGCGATTCTACTAAGCGGGGATCCGAAATTAGCCAATCAGCTTAGTATAAAAACAAAACCCGACAAGATGAAGCCTCTCTTAAATACAATTTTTAGTTTTCTTTGGATAATTACTTTTTTCTTGGTATTCGGAATAATATTTTATGTTTTAAACAGATTTTCTTTTAATCCTTTAAGTATGTTTGTTTTTGTTTTCTTCTTGGCAATCGTTTCCTTTCTTGCTTACAGGATAAATCAGGTAGCGAAAATTTATTCAATTGAGCCGAGAAAAAACGTAATGACATCGGTTACGGATTTTCTTTTTATACCTTTTGTAACCGTAGGAAGAAAATTAACAGATGGGATTTCTCAAATCAACGTTTTCCTTTTTCTTCTGGATTTTGTAATTGAAGCACCTTTTAAGGGTTTATTTAGCTTCTTTGAACAATGGTTTCTCTTCTTGCAGAACAAAAGGGAGGAGTTGGAGTAATTTTTATTGACAGAAATTTATTTCTCTGCTATCTTACTAAAGCCCTTCGATATTACTCAGGGTAAACTTTTATGGCAGACATAAAATTAACAGATCAAAATTTCAATGAAGAAGTTTTAAAAGCAGAGACGCCTGTTGTAGTAGATTTTTGGGCAGAATGGTGTATGCCGTGCAGAATGGTAGGACCAATTATTGAAGAGCTCGCTAAGGAATACGAAGGCAAAGTAAAAGTAGGCAAAATGAATGTGGACGAAAACTCCCAAATTCCAGGGAACTTTGGAATTATGAGCATTCCAAGCATTCTTATTTTTAAAAATGGGCAGCCCGTTAAGACCATTATTGGTGCGCAGCCAAAAGACAACTTCAAGAAAGAAATAGAAGCAATACTCAGCTCCTAGCCTTCAGCAGCTAGCGCCTAGTTAAGAACTAATTGCTAGTGGCTAGTTGCTAGACACTAATATTTATGATGTACGACGTTATTGTTATTGGATCCGGACCTGCAGGTTTGACTGCCGCAATCTATACTACCCGCGCGAACTTAAAAACCTTAATTATTGGTGGAGTTAGTTGGGGAGGTCAGTTAATGCTTACCACAGAGGTTGAAAATTTTCCCGGTTTTCCGCAAGGGATTATGGGACCGGATTTAATGGCAAATATGCGAAAACAAGCCGAAAAATTCGGCGCGGAAATTGTTGAAGAAAATTTTACCTCTGAAGAATTTTCAGCTTCCAATGGTAAATCTTTTACAATTAGAGCAGGAGATAGGTCTTTCGAAGGTAGATCTGTAATTTTGGCAACCGGTGCCGATACAAAGTGGTTGGACGTGCCCGGAGAAAAAGAAAAAATTGGTCGTGGTGTTTCTACCTGTGCTCCTTGTGACGGTCCTTTTTTCAAAAATAAAGATGTCATAGTTGTTGGTGGGGGAGATAGTGCGATGGAAGAGGCGGAAGTTATGACTCGCTATGCAACTTCCGTAACTTTAATTCATAGGCGGGATACACTTCGTGCCAGCAAAATAATGCAAGACAAGATTAAAAGTAATCCTAAAATAAAAATTATTTTAGACACTCAGGTTTCTAAAATTTTAGGAGATTTTAAAGTTACTGGAGTGGAACTAGCTAACGTAAAAACAGGGGAAAAGAGAGAAATGGCAACAGACGGGGTTTTTGTAGCAATCGGACATATTCCAAATACAGCCTTATTTAAAGGAATAGACTTGGATGAAAAAGGTTACATAAAAGTATATGAACACACAAAAACAAATGTCGAAGGCGTCTTTGTTGCTGGTGATGTGCATGATATTCATTACAAGCAGGCAATCACCGCCGCCGGCTTTGGCTGCATGGCAGCTTTGGAAGTAGAGAAGTGGCTTAGAGAACAAAACTCAAAATAGCCCAATAATTTTGACTCAATGATGTATAATAAAGTTATGAAATTGGAAGAATTAATTAAATTACAAAATAAATGGGTTGCATTCTCAAAAGATAGGAAAAAAGTTGTAGAGAAAGCTAGTTCTTTGGAAAATTTGCTTAAAAAAATTAAAAACGAAAAAGACTTGATTGTCTCTTTTATGCACCCCGCTGATAAATTCCTTTCCCCCTAAATCTTAACAATGAAAGATGTCACTTTTTTTACATTTCAGAAGTTGGACAAGATTTAACCACAGGAAAAATATTTGAAGTTTTAAGACCAAAAATTCCAGTTAGGCTCTCTATCAATCATAATGTTTCAAAGATATTAGTGGATTGCCTTTTTGATACAGGAGCGGATAGAAATTTATTTCCGGCTGCATGGGGGAGAAGCTTAGGTCTTAAAATAGAGAAAGGTAAGTTGGTAAAAACAATGGGCATTGGCGGTAAGGAAATTAAAGCTTATACGCACCCCGTTGTCTTATTTATTCAAGGTCAAAAAATAACAACAGAAGCAGATTTTACAGATGAAAATAATACTCCCTTGCTCGGCAGAGAGGGTTTTATGAATAAGTTTGAGGACATCGTTATTAATGAGAAGAAAAAATTTGTAAGACTGTCTTTCGCATAGGATTAACGATGGAAAATAGTTTAACCTCGTTTCAAAACGAATTTTCTAATCAAAAGAATATCGAATGCGAAGAAAAGAATTACAAATAGCGTATAAAGATAAGGTTGGAGTGGAGTGGCATCAAAATCATGAATATTTATTCTACCTAAAGCAATCATTATTACCACTATTTCAATTAAAGAACACGGGGTTAATCCCCTGGCAGGCACAGTCCAATGTTTTAAAATGTAAATAGTTTCAAATTTACTATTAGGAAACAGCTTTCGGGCTGTTTTTTTGTGGAAAAATGCTAATTGCCTTCCAATAGATTTGGTTACCAGACTGGTAAGTTGAGATTATCTAATACTTGAAAGGGTCGAAATATAGTTAAATAAAATATAAATATGAAATTAAATTACTCCTCACGATTTAAGAAGAGAGTGAATAAAAAAGGTGAATATTTATCTTCGGGATCTAGAAATATTAACTTTTCTGGATTTAGTTCCTTTGGCAATCTAATTAATGAGATAAGTAAATTACTTAAAAATATTAATTCTTTTCTCCCTTGACCCAGCCATATCTTACCGTTCGGCTTTTCAGAACTATTCGTTCACGCCTCAAGGAGCGATTATCGGCGGGTCTGCGCACCACCCTTTTTTGGAAAAGAGTGGTGCTTGACACCTTTTTAAGGCTGTGTTAAGATACTTAAACGAGTTCTGCTTTGAGCGGAAATTATTCGTATTTATGAGGAAACTTTTTAAAATAGTAGTTTGTACCCGTTACGGGCCTCAATTTTCTGGTTAAAAACGATTAATTTTTCTTCTTTGGCAAATTCTCGATTGACATTTCTATTTGTAGTTTGGTCCTAATTTCGGGCCGGTAGCTTAGCTGGTAGAGCGTCGCGTTTGCATCGCGAAGGTCGAGAGTTCGAATCTCTTCCGGTCCACAAAATGACCGAAGAGATGAGAAGCAAGGTCCCCGTCAGGGGAAATCTCTTCCGGTCCACCAACTTAGCGTTTGGTCTTTAGTCTTTGGTCTTTCGTAACGGATGTTCTCCGTCAAAGACCAGAGACTAGTGACTAATAGCCCATTGTTGTTTTGTGTGTAGCGCTTGCTAGAAAAGACTCTAGCCGCTACACACTAGATAATAATGATTTGGCTCTTTGACAAGTGAGGAGAAGAATTTCCGTTTAATTTTTCTGTTAGCAATAACAGGAAATTTAACGGAATTAAAGATAATTAAATCTACTCATAATGCCGATAATGAATGCCTAGGAGATTTTGGCCGAGGAAGGACGCATATGGCGGCGATACTCATCGGGTAGGTGCCATAAACCTATGATCCGGTGGTGTCCGAATGGGGGAACCCCTCGCATTTTGCGAGAACCTAACATAAAGTTATATCAGTAATGGTATATATAGTATTAGGTGGGGAACGGTGTGAACTGAAACATCTTAGTAGCACCAGGAAAAGAAATCATATGAGATTCCGTAAGTAGCGGCGAGCGAAAGCGGAGCAGTCTAAACCCGAATTTATTCGGGGGTTGCAGGGCAGACGATATTCGATGCAGTTTTTTCTAGTAGAAGGACTTGGAATAGTCCCCCATAGAAAGTGAAAGGCTTGTAAACGAAAGAAAAGACTCCGATAGTTTGTACCTAAGTACCATGGAGCACGATAAAACTCTGTGGGAATCTGGGGCGGCCACGTTCCAAGACTAAACACCAAAATCTACCGATAGTGAACTAGTACCGTGAGGGAAAGGTGAAAAGCACCCCGGGAGGGGAATGAAATAGACCTGAAATTGTCGGCTGACAAGCAGCGAGAGTCCCGATTTATCGGGATAATCGCGTGCCTATTGAAGAATGAACCGGTGAGTTATTGATTGCAGCGTTGGTCTAAGTTACGTAACGTAACGGAGACATAGTGAAAGCGTGACCTAATTGGTCGTTAGTTGCAGTCAGTAGACCCGAAACTGGGTGAGCTATCCTTGAGCAGGGTGAGTCCCGATGAGAATCGGGAGGAGGCCCGAACCCGTATCCGTAGCAATGGGTTGGGATGACTTGAGGTTAGGGGCAATATGCCAAACGAACCCAGAGATAGCTGGTTCTCCCCGAAATATATTTTGGTATAGCGGGATACGTATAGAGCTTTGGAGGTAGAGCACTGAATGGTTCACGGCGGCGCAAGCTGTCGTAACCAATCAAACTCCGAATGCCAGAGCTTGTTGTATTCTAGTCAGACTCGTCGGGCTAAGCTGATGGGTCAAAAGGGAAACAGCCCAGACTACCAACTAAGGCCTCTAAATAAAAACTAAGTTTAGAAGGAAGTCAAGTTCCAGAGACAACCAGGAGGTTGGCTTAGAAGCAGCCATCCTTTAAAGATAGCGTAACAGCTCACTGGAGGATCGGTACTTGGCGCCGAAAATTTACCGAGGATTAAGTTTTTTGCCGAAGTTGTAGAATGCGCGTAAGCGTTTTGGTAGGGGAGCGTTCTGTTTGCAGTGAAGCTGTGCTGTAAGGCGTGGTGGAGCGGACAGAAGTGAGAATGCCGGTATGAGTAGCGAGAGTCCTGTGAGAAACAGGACCGCCGAATGCCCAAGGTTTCCTCCGCAATGTAAGTCAGCGGAGGGTTAGTCGGCCCTAAGGGTGGCCCTTAATTAAAGGGGGATAGCCCGATGGACAAGTCGTTGAAATTCGACTACAGAATATGAATATTCTGAGGGGGTAACGGAGTTGGAAGATCATATCCTGCCGCAAGGTGGGACCAAGCAGCTAGGTAGGAGTAAGCGGCAAATCCCTTATTCTGTTTCCCCGATTTAATCGGGGTTTAATCGAGCTGTGAGTGAAAGTTTCCTAGTAGTAGGGAACAAGAGTGTAAATTTCAGTTTCCAAGAAACGCCTCACTGGTCCGCCGTAAGGTGGAAAAATTCATATTTTACCGTACCAATTACCGACACAGGTGGGCTGGTCGAGTAGACTAAGGCGATCGGGAGAAAGATGTTCAAGGAACTCGGCAATAAATCTAGGCGTAACCTTTGGGAGATGCCTTACCGCGTGTAAGAACGCGGCTACAACAAAAGATTACTTAGCGACTGTTTATCTAAAACACAGGTCCCTGCAAAGCCGAAAGGCAACGTATAGGGGCTGACACCTGCCCAGTGCTGGTAAGTCAAGTATCTCTAGTGAGACAGCAATGTTCAGCTTAGGATACAAGCTCCAGTAAACGGCAGCAGTAACTATAAGAAATTGTAGTTGTAAAATTTAGCTATATGCTGGAAAATCTGTACCGCAAACGGTTGAAGTATCTGACGCTACTATGTTAAAATTAATATAGTGAAAATGCGATCAGTGCAGACAATCAGCAGGAAAGACCTTGATCGGAAAAATTTAGGCTATTTTATAGCAGGATTTGTTGAAGGAGAGGGAAGCTTTAATGTATCGCTTCGTAAAAAAAGCGACTATAAAGTTAATTGGCAAGTCGTCTTAAGTTTTAATGTTTCACAAAAAGATCCATCTATTCTTTATATCATTAAAAAAGAATTAGAATGTGGAATTATTAAGACTAGGAAAGATGGTTTGCGCTCTCTGGACACAACAAATGCTCAAGAAATAGTTGAAAAAGTTATTCCATATTTTTCTAAATACCCTTTATTATCTAAAAGTAAAATTTATAACTTTAATATTTTTTGCAAAATTTCAAAACTTGTACAAAGTGGAGAACACAAAAATATTAATGGTTTAAAAAAGATTTCTCTCTTAAGAGAAAAATTAAATAAAGGTAAGGGGCGAACAAGAAAATATGAGTATAAAGATATATTTCCGGTTAAGGAATCCTCAGAGACTATACGCTAAACTCGTTTTACAAAACGATGATGATATAGTCCGACCTCATGGGCGACCATGAGACTCTGTAGCCAATCAGAGCACGTAACAAAAGTGAACTGTTCTATGGTAACTAACTTCGTTGCCTTAGAAATCGTGTTTTAGAAATCCGACTATATGCTGGAAAAACTCATGTATCCGACAATACTAGAAATAGTGAAAATTTGATCGGTGGAGTCAATCAGCAGGAAAGACTCCGATGTATCATCGGAGAATCCCCAGAGACTATACGTCGGAGTCCCAATTGAATCGGGACAAGATATAGTCCGAACTCTATAGCGATATAGAGAGTTTAGGTAATAATTTATCTAAGATTAACAATAATGAGCGAAGTTCCTTGTCGGGCGAGTTCCGACCCGCACGAATGGTAGAACGACTAAGTAACTGTCTTGAACATCTACCCGGCGAAATTGAGATGGCTGTGAAGACGCGGCCTAATTATGCATGGACAAAAAGACCCCGGGAGCTTTACTGTAGCTTGGCATTTGAAAGTTTATTTTAATTGTTTAGAATAGGAGGGAGCTTAGGCGAAATATGAAATACCTCTCTTTGAAATAAGTGATCATTACTTTTAGCCACATAAAAATCTGGCAGAAGGACAGTGTCTGGTGGGCAGTTTAACTGGGGAAGTTGACTCCTAAAGAGTAACGGAGTCGTACAAAGGTTGGCTAGTCTTGGATGGAAATCAAGATAATAGTGCAAACGCATAAGCCAGCTTGACTGCGAGACCTACAAGTCGAGCAGGGACGAAAGTCGGTGTTAGTGATCCTGTAATGCCTAGTGGTAGGCATACAGCTTAACGGATAAAAGCTACCCCGGGGATACATTACTGTGTCCCGATTCTGTGGTAACATAGAATCAAGTATACGGCTAATAACGGTGAAGCCCTCTTGTCTGGTGGTTACAAGTCTTTCCACTACGAGGAGGCAAAGGGTAATACCGTGGGAAGTCGGAGGAATAAATGACACGAAAACAGAAAGATATCGTAATAGGAATGATTTTAGGCGATGCTTATTTGCAAAAAACAGGTAAGCAAAACGCAAGATTACGACTTGAACAAGGAATTTCTCAGAGAAATTATCTTGAATGGAAAGTAGAACAATTACAGAACTATTTTCAAAGCAAGATAAAAGTTCTTGAACGAAATAATCCTATTTGGAATAAAACATATCAATATGTTCGAATCCAATCGACAGCAAGTCCTGATTTTGGAAAATTGCAAAACATTTTTTACAACAATTCGCAAAAGATTATTCCAAAAACTATAACAACAATCTTTAAAAACCCTCTTTCTTTAGCTGTTTGGTTTATGGATGATGGATATTATTATCAAAGAGATAAAATAGCTTATCTTTATATTCCAAATTTTGATAAAGAAAGTATGAAGTATTTACTAGAAACGTTGAAACACAATTTCAGCCTTCTGCCGATACTTAAAAAGAAAAAAAGGGGATCTGTTCTAATCTTTAGTGTCATAGAAACGCAAAAATTGATAAGCTTAATAGGGAAACATATTATTCTATCAATGCGTTATAAATTACCTCTTGACCCCGTATCGACTGATCGAAAGTCGCACAACGCGACAAGTAGTGAGATAGTTATTTAACTATCACACGCCGTACCCCTGAAGTAAAAAATTTCACACTTTAGGGTGAAGATATAGTCAGTGCAGCAAGAAATTGCTGATAGGATGTAGAAATACATTTCATGAACAGGCTGATCGCATCCAAGCGTCCACAGCGACGATGCGGTTTGGCACCTCGATGTCGGCTCATCGCATCCTGGGGGTGGAGAAGCTCCCAAGGGTTGGGCTGTTCGCCCATTAAAGCGGTACGCGAGCTGGGTTCAGAACGTCGTAAGACAGTTCGGTCTCTATCCTGCATAATCGTTGAGATTTGAGGGAATTTGTCCCTAGTACGAGAGGACTGGGATGAGGGAATCCCTGGTGTGTCAGTTGTTTCTTTAAAAGAGCAACGCTGAGTAGCTATATTCCCAACCGATAACCGCTGAAAGCATCTAAGTGGGAAGCGGTCCCCAAGATAAGATCTCGTCTTATGCTTCGCATAAGAATGATGAAGGATAAGTGCTTAAGGATTAATTAATTTGATTTTTATCATTTATCATTAATAATTTGTCATTCTCATGCGGGGCATGAGGAAGACCCCTGGGAGACTACCAGGTTGATAGGCGGGCGGTGTAAGTGCGGTAACGTATTTAGCCTACCCGTACTAATGGTCAAGCAGTAGATTTAATTTTTCTTCTCTTCACTTTTGAGGGAGTCACGTCAAACGTGGCGACGTACAAAATTTATAATTTAAAAAGAGAAATTTTCTGGTGATTAGTGCGAAGTGGTAACACCTCTTCCCATTCCGAACAGAGAAGTGAAACGCTTCAGCGCCGACGATACTGGACTTGTTCCGGGACAATAAGTCATCGCCAGAAGATTTCTCTTTTTAAATTTGTGGGGCTTGCAATAGGTTTAACAGGTAATTATAGGTTTTACGCAGATAACTTTGTCTATCTATTTTTACATTTTTAATTTCCAAAATTTCCGGTGCGTCTTTTTTTACTTCTAAGTTAAGATTTTCAACTTTCTGTTTAAGAAAAAAAATAAATACTTTTCCGGGTGGGGACTTAAATTCTTTATATTTAAACTTTTGGGCAAGAAAACTGACGTTAGGAGTTTTTAGATCGCAATTTAGGCATGAATAAACGTAATAATTGATGTTATTAAAATTATTTACGGGTAATTTAATTCGTTTTACGTTTTGATAAAATTGGTATTGCAAAAGATCTTCATCGATTACAGAATCCGGATTTATTGCTAAAGTATCGTAGGGAAAAAAATACGGACTAATGCTTTTTGCCAGGTTATATCTAAAGAGGTTAGATAAATTTTGCTCGGTTTTCCAATTTTCTATCCGCAAAA
>PFRF01000047.1 GCA_002788395.1 Candidatus Levybacteria bacterium CG_4_9_14_0_2_um_filter_35_21
TTTTCTGCTAAAACAATTCCGTGTTTTTCCGGATAACTTCTAGTTTGCTCGTAATCGGCATCATGTAATAAGCCTACAATCCCCCATTCGTTCTTGTCTACCATTTCCTCCGGTTTAATTTTTTGAGAATTAAAATTTTCGGCAAGAGCTTTCATTACAGCCTCTGCTGCAAAGTGATGCTTTAAAAGGTTTTCATTACGGACGTTGTCGGTTAAAAATTTATATGCTTCTTCCCTAGTCATAAATTAATCTTTGACTTCTTTGCGAAGCCGAGTTTGACTCGGTGGACCCAAGAGGACTCGAACCTCTGACCTCTGCAATGTCAATGCAACGCTCTAACCAGCTGAGCTATGGATCCAGCCTAGCTATTTTATCACAATTTTTTTAAATGCGATAACTTCTTCGTTTTGTCTATGTTTAACTACTGCCCATTTGCTATTACCAAGTGAATATCCAACATATTCAGACCATGGATTGATTCTATTTAAAAAACCAGGTTTACGGCGCAATTCTGCTACAATATCATCTTTAGAAGTAACTACTGTTCTGGTAGACCTGTTAACTTTTCCTCCAATGGTTTCAGCGGCAGATGTAGCAATATTAGGTGTAGCAAGTTCTTTTTGTCCCATATTGGCCACCTCCTCTCTTTTGGCAGATTCTAGATCTTTTGACTGGTGTAGTCAATTAGCATTTTAAAGAATGTTATCTAAGCTACATTTTCCAAGCAAAGTTGAACTCCAATAACCGGCGTAATTTGTCGGATAAATTCATTTTCTCCCAGGCCGGCATTGTAAAAATCTCCCTTTATTTCTCTGGTCTTCAAGGAACATACTCTTCTTAATAAACCAATTGCCTCCTCTGTTTGATTCCTGCCTTGTATTGTTTTGCCGTAAATTACGGCTGAAGGATCCTCTGCTAGGATATCTATCCTTTTTTTTAAATTGTCATCTTTTTCTAGATATTCTTGCTTTGTTTCATTTATTAGCATGGCGACCATTTCGGTTGGACTTAGATGCGACCCTTTATGCGTGCGTGTTTCCCCATCGATTAAAACAGGAAATGTAATATTTCTTATCATCCCCTTTCGGATTTGAGATATTAAGCCGTGCATTCTCTGTGCCTTTTCCGGAATGCTATTAATTGTTTCTGTTTTATCCATAAAAAAACCCGCTTTCGCGGGAGTAAAAATGCTAAAAAGCCCTCCCGCCTAGCGAGTAAGAAGAAGGACAATAATATTAGATATCGAATTTCTCACAATTTGATTTTAGAAAAGATAGCTTTCGTTGTCAAGGGGGTTGTCTATTGGAATGAAGGAAAATATTGCTTAAGATCTGTTACAGAAGATGGGCCAAATAAAAAGTCGGGGCTTTTAAAATCTGTGATTCTATCTGCAAAGGACTTTAAAGTGTTAGCTGCATTTTGTTGTATTTGCATGCAAAATTCTCCAGGATCAAGATGCTTGCCCTTTTCTTTATTGATTATAGAGGATAGGATATTTGCGTCCGTAATTAAACATGGTATGTCGAAGATATGGAATATTGGAGCATATCTAACCCTATGATGACCATCTACAATAGCTAGCTCTATTCCCTTATCGAATTCACAAGCAAGCACAATTACCGGGTTTTCTAATAAATAATTGAGTCCTTTAATTTCCAGGTCTTCAATAATTTGCTTTCTTTTTAACTGACTGTATTCTGTGAGCTCCTGAGTCCCGAATAGAAAACGTCTCGGAATAATTAATTTTTGTCCTTGTCCGTTAATCTTCTCCGCGAGATTAATGCCGTCGTAAAGAAGGTCGTATTGTGCATGTTTTATGTGAGATTCCAGAGGCTT
The DNA here is from genome assembly GCA_002788395.1 of Candidatus Levybacteria bacterium CG_4_9_14_0_2_um_filter_35_21. Classification (GTDB taxonomy): domain Bacteria; phylum Patescibacteriota; class Microgenomatia; order Levybacterales; family UBA12049. Next base: position 1,837 of record PFRF01000047.1, read on the forward strand.
GCCAAGTGTTTCTGTCATATAAATTATTAGAGGATAAAGTATAGCTATTTAAGCTGTTTTTGTCAACTATAAGACGGTTTTGGGAGATGGTGAATATCTTTGTTGAAGATCCTGCATTGATCCTATCCCTATTATTGGTTCGGGTTGTTTTTTATCCGGCATATTTCTAAATGACGCAAGAGTAGATATTATATCTTCTCTAATTTTTTTTTCGAGTGTGTTCGGGGTAAATTTATCGGTCATGTGAGGATTGGCTCCTGTTAACACACTGCTTAATTCTTTTACCGTTAATATCAAAACAGGTGTTCTAACCGGTTTTGCTTCCATTTTTCCAAGATTTCTAATCCGGTGATGTCCATCAATAACTGCCAAGATTACACTTCCCGGTTCAAACAATGCACATGCCAGAGGCGGATGTTCTCTTAAACAATTAATCCCGCATTTATGTAGTTTTTCAGATACGGATCTGCTTTTACTAGGAATATACTCATCAAGCCTTTGTGTACCAAACAGTTTGCCTGGAGGGATTTCCAGCATTATTCCCGGCCCTTGCTCTCTCCGTTTTAGCTCCGAGGCAAAAACTCCAAAATATGGTTCAATCGGATGAGGACAATCACAGCCTATAAAAGTTCCTTCAGTCGCTGCGACAAGTGGTATTTCTGTTACCTCTGCCATATTTAAATCATTTTCAGTATATATTTCTTTACTCATTTTTACAATAAAAAACTCCCAATTGGGAGTTTTAGATAATTTTTTTGTTTTAGTTTTCTCCCAATGCACTAAAACTCCTACTTAAGAAGCCACTTAATAAATTGGAAGAATTTTGTAGTCATATTAATAATTTAGCATTAGCCTGTTTGAGTTGCAACAGTTCTTTCTCCAGACAATCCAAATTGAGTTCCCTGCTTTTTGTTGGTCGTCCAATGGTCTTTTTTAGATGATCTGCTGCCCGCTGAAGAAAGCCATGCTTTTGAATCTTCGATCTTCATCCTAGCGTTTCTTACAACAGATAGTACCCATTCAAAAAAATTAAGGTGATATTTTCCGGGAGTCTCAGGTAGGTTTATGGTATCGACATCTTTAAATTGAGTTTCAATTTCTTTAGACATTCCTTTAATCTTTTTAAGCTCTATTAAAATTTCTTGAACGCTAATTTTTATTTCGCGGTTAGTTTCCTGAATAGTTTTTTTTTCGGCATGGATAATTTCGGAGGTATAATTAATTCCACCTTCAACACCTTTTAACTTTGTTTTTTCATCCTGTTGTTTCCTCGCCAAGCTAATTTCTTCCCCTTGTTGCATTTCTCCACTCCTCTTCGCTCCAAATTCTCCTAATCCAAGCGTCATTTCCCAGGCTAAATTGGTTTCTCTTCTTAATTCTTCTTTTACGGTTTTTGAAATGGTAACACCGGTATCGCGGATTACTTCTACGGTGTTTGTATCAAAATTTAAGGCTAATAATTTTGCTTTCTTACTTATCATAACTTATGTTCCTTATATCATAGGCTGCGTAAGAAATCAAGCGTTTTTTGTTGCCTCAAAATACCGGCTAATAGATATCGATTAGAAGTAAGATTTTGTTTTTCCGCAGCTGTTTTTGCTTGATTAATAGCTTCGTCAATTTCCTTTTCTTCGACTGTAATTTTTTCGGTTTGGGCAATTTTTTGCAAAGTAAACTCTAGCTTAACATCGGCGTCTGCTTTTTGTTCGTATTCTGTTCTTAAGTCTGCGGCTGTTTTTTTGGTTGAGCTAAGATATTGTTCCAGCGATAATCCCAGTTTTTTAATTTCTTCCAACGTCTGAGCAAGTAGTCTATCGACTTCCTGCTCCAAAATAACCTTAGGAATTTTTATTTTAACACTATCTAAAAGCTCTTTAACTACATCATCAAAGTTAACTTGAGAAGGCTCTTTGCCGGGAATAACAATTTTAGTTTTGGCAGTAATTTTTTTAATGTTTTCTTTATAACCGTTTAAGTCTATTTCCGGAGCTTCGCAGGTGGTTGCTTCAAATTTCCAATCTTTATCATCTTCCAATTTGTGAACATGAATTTTTGGATTCATGATAGGATTTAGCTTATTTTCCGTTACAGCCATTATATAGTGTTGAGGGAGAAGTTTTTTTAAAACCTCTTCTTTAATTTTTTCTTTGTCAAGGTTTTTCTCGACTGCTTTTTTGGGAGCTTTTCCTTTTCTAAAACCCGGAAGTTCGGCGTTTTTAACGTATTCATCGATAATAACGCTTTTTATTTTCTCTACTTCCACCACAGGTATAGTTACGGTTAGAATAATTGTTCCGTCTTCTTCTCTTTTAATTGTATTTGCCATAGTAGCTCTAAATTCTAAATCTGAATCTTCCTTCGACTGCGTTCAGGACCTTTGGTTTTTCGCTTTGCTCAAAACCTTCGGTGCGGACGAAGGGACTCGAACCCCCATGAGTTGCCCCACAAGGTCCTAAACCTTGCGCGTCTACCATTTCGCCACGTCCGCGAGGACTTGGGACACATTTACACCGTCCCTGCCGTACTGTTATGTGTATTATACAGGATTTATAGCGAAAGGAAAAGCGTGTCCTCTGGAT
>PFRF01000041.1 GCA_002788395.1 Candidatus Levybacteria bacterium CG_4_9_14_0_2_um_filter_35_21
CGCACGTGTAAAAAACTTTGCAGATTATTGGAAAAAATTTAAAGCTGCAAATTCTAAAAATATTCTTGTTGGTCAGCTGGAAAAAGCTATCGTTTCTACTCCTTCCGCGATTTTAGATCTACATCAAAAACTCAAAACAACAAGCCCTGTCATGCCTCCCGGGGTAAATTTGGACTCTTTAATCAGCACCTTGTCCTCTCTCTCCGCAGCCGAAAGAGCAGAATTTGCCAATTCACTAAGCGAAAAGCCCCCCGTAGTAGATGAACTTTTTGAAAGAGCTACGGAAAATCTAGAAAGAGAAAACGAAAGAAATGCAAACCCCAAAAAAATAAAGAAATCCGAGGACAAGTCCCGTCCTCCAAAAAAATTAGAAAAAAAACCCCCTCCCAATGCAAGATTTTACAAAGCGATTAAAAACCATATTATCGAACAACATTCCGGAGGAAGGGTCAGCGATGAGTATCTACAGCTTAAGGGGATGTCCGAAAAGGAAATTTTTGACAAATGGTATAAAGAACAAACCGCGCTGGGCAAAACCCCAACCGAAGAAGAAATCCAAAAATACAAACTAAATGAAGATTACCAGAAAAAAATTCAGGAAACCGCAGATGACGCTTATTTTAAAAAATATAAAGGGGAAATCCGTAGGCTGATACATGAAGAGCAAAGCCGTATTTACGATAAAGATAAAAATGACTATAAAAATGATCCCGTTTATAAAGAATTAAAAAAAATTAAAGCAGAGGGAGATGCAGAATATTATAAACAGGCATTGGAATCTTACACTAATAATTTTCATCAAAAAGCCATTTCTTATTCTTCTGCAGTTGACGATGATGTAATAATAGATACCAGTAACATGCTCACAAGAGCAGAAGAAACTCCGCTTATTGCACCCCCTGCTACGCGCAGTGTCGGAGGAATAGATGCGTCTTCCGGAGGATTAATTTCCGGCGACTATAATGGAATGGCTCCCATTGCCCAACCCGAGCAGCAGTACAACGATTATAATAGTCAAAATAGCTCCCCGGGACAATCTTCACAGTCCTCTTCAAGTAGCAACAACCTTCGCTCACGCTACAATAAAGCAAAAAATTTCTTACGGGGAAACAAGGGGACAGGTAAGGCAGAAGAAAAGGCAGTGGCAAAAATTGGGCAAAAAATTGTCTCTCAAATTGGACAAAAAGCAATCATAGGCCTCCTGGGTGCTATATCATGGGAAGTGTGGGCAGTTATTATAGGGATCATTCTTTTACTTCTTTTAATTCTATTTCTGCTTACCGGCGTGTTTGACGATCAGAGCGGAAACCTTGTCTCTATAACTAAATCCGTAGATAAAGAAGCCGTAGACAATCCTCCGACCGATGCGGGCTATCTTAATCCAGCAACACCTACCCCTCAAGACATTACTTATACTATTAATGTTTCCTATTCCGGACAAGCTCAATTAATTACCGTTACCGACCCCATCGATGAAAATGCCTTTGTGGTCTCGGCCGACAATAATCCTACCTATTTGGATGCAGCTGGCACCCAGACTACTGACCTAAAATTAGCCCGCACAGTTGTCTGGACAATTACCCCTTCTGGCTCATCCGCTCCAATTTCTTCTACATCGACCTCAACAACGCCTCAGACACCAACTAACTCTTTTGTGTTTGACGCAGCAAAGTTTAGCGAATACGGCTTCCCTGCTCCTCAAAACCCAAATCCGGCAAAACTATCGGGAAACGATTTAGCAAGATGGAAAACAATGATGTCATACGCAGTTAAAGCGTCTCAAGTCACTTGTCAAGGACAGGACCAAGGCAAATGCGTTGATGTTGGCATTATCGGAATGTGGGCTTGGATAGAAAGTACTTTTTACAGCTATATGAATGTTTGCGGAGGAACACAGCAGGCAAATCAAAACAATTATTGTAATTACAATACTATTTTGTACCAGATAGGTGCTTTTGGAAACCATCCCGAATATACAATTCCCTATTTTAAAGCAGCGTTCGAAACGATGCATCCCGGAGAAACTCCACAAGCTGTCGGGCAAAAGATACTTGATAATTCAAAAAACTCTTCTCTCTGTTCAAAAAAGGACTGCCCGATTTCAAAACCAGACAGTTTTCCAAACATTACGGTTGACGAGCTTGTTGCAGGAACCAAGGCTGGAAAACAAGACATTCGCATGCTTCTTTATACTCTTTACAAAGATGATGCCATTGGAGCATATCTGGTGGCAAAACATTTTCAAGACATTGGTCTTAACAAAAATCTTGCATCTACAATGAAGGGATGGGACAAATCATCTTATGATTCTTATAATTCACAGAGAATTATAAATCATATTAAAGGTATTTATGATGCGGGAATTGATGGATCCGGAGGAGGGGGAATGGGGGGCTCAATAATTCTTAAGCTTGTCGTCCGCCCAAAACAGTCCACTCAAAACGCATACATTATTAACCAAGCTTTTGTAAGCGGAACCGGCGGCACAGACAATACGAGTGGCTCTGGACCCTCTATTTCCCTTGGGACTCCGATTCCTCCCAGTTCAAATACCTGTAATGGAAAATATGATTTAAGTAAAAATCCTCTCGGGTCAAATTTTGGCGATCCAAACTGTGAGCTGGCTAGTTCGCAAAAACAACCATTTACATTTACAAAGGGCGATTACAAGGGGACAACAATACAGGTCCCTGTTCCGCTGCAGTCATTAATCCAACAGCTAGACCCGAAAAATCTAGAGATATGGCTTGGAATAATTCAATGCGAAAGTTCGTTTAGTCCAAACGCCTATTGGAACCCGGTCGAATATAAATGTGGAACAAGTCAGTGTCCGCCGGTATGGGGAATATATCAACTTGACGCACCGCCGCAGAACAACGGAAAATTCGATGTTGGTAATGTTGACTGGGCAACTCAAACATCTAACGCCATAAACGATAACAACCAACGGCTAGAGCCGGCCGGTCTTAAGTGGTGCGCATGGCAATGTGCGGACAAATTTAGTTTACGAGGGGCGCATTGTAAGTGAAGGTGTTGTTTGCTATTCTAATTAAAAGTTTATGAAAAAAGTGTTGTTTTTAATAGCTCTTGTTCTTGGGTTATTTTATTTTACAATAAAACCAAGTTTGTCTGCGCCCTACATTATCCCCAACGCTCCCATTCTTAACCCCGGCGGAAGCGGCAACGGAGCAGCAAGCAACTGTGTTTGGACAAAAGTTGGCGACACCAAGGGCGACCCGGATTTATCTAAATGTCAAGCCGGGTCCGATTTTCCGAGCATAAACGGATTGACCTTTCCGCCAAACATCCAGGCACACCCAACTAAAAAGGGTTACTACTCTCTCCCTAAATCTCCCACAGGGGCATACAAATCCTATACTTGTTCCGGTCGGTCTTGGGGATCAATGGAGCTTATTGGCGTAATCAATACGACTGCCGAACGGTGGAAAGCAAAATATCCTAATGGATGGATTAACGTGGGAGACCTCAATGCAACAGGTCACAAAAGCCATAAATGGGGACGCGCCGTAGACATTGACGCCACTACAAATGGCAAAGATTGGGTAGCCGACTTCACAAAGGGGAACTATAATCGTGAAGCAACCATTGAGCTTGGAAAATTATTGGCAGACGCAAATATGGTAAGATCTATTTGGTACAATGATCCCCGAGTCAATAGTGCGGTCTTAGAATACGCAAAATCTACGGGAAAATCAGCGGGGATGGTTATGCACGAAATCGTTGGTCACAACAATCATTTTCACCTAGATATCGAGATTCCGCTACTAACCGTGTGGGAACCTGGATGTTAAATATGGAAAATCAGGAAAATTTTTTCAATAAAATAAAAAATTTTATAACAAATCACCCGTGGTATACCTTAACCTCTTTCATAGTCACATTGATCATTGTTTTACTTTCGCTTGGCTCTTCCAAACAAAGCCAAAGACCAGGAGAACAAACAAGACCTTCTCCTTCAGTTATGCGTTTTCCTACCACAATTCCCATCATAAACCAAGCGACAAATCCTTATGAAGATCAAATTATAGAACCCTTTGAGCAAAGAAGTGACTTTCAAAAAAAAGAACTTTCTATCGATGGATCCATGATTTATTATTTTACATCGGTAAACCCTAATCGGCCCAACATTACAATAGTTAAGGGAAACGATGTTCTGATGGAAAGACATGTTTTTGAAATCGAAGTTAATGTTTCTGATTATAACAATACCTATGGTAAACCGGAAAGGACTCTAGACAACTCCACCTTTTACGGCACGAGTTTCCGGGTTAATATTTACGGAAGCAGGGGGCTTGCGTTTATCGAAGACAAAAACAACGGAAACATTGTTGAACAGTTAACCTTTAGACCACAGGATGCGGCGGTTTTTGTCAACAACTATTTGGTTTTTTTATAAAACCTACCCCTGAACCCTAATTGGCATTATAAGGTGGAGAAAATAGGGGTTGTCTTTAATTTTAAAAACCCCCGGGTTAAGCGGACCCGTCATTTCAAAAACCAAATCCTCATCGTCAATATTTCCCAATAAGTCCAAAAGATATCTTGCGTTAAAGGCAATTTCGTTTTCCTCTCCTTCGGTTTTTGCTTCCACATCTGCCTTGTTTTCCCCAACAGAAGGAGTATTTGCCGAAACAACCATTTTGTTTTTTCCGATGGAAAATTTGACTATGTTTGCCGTATCCCTTGCAAAGACAGAACAAATTTTAACTGCGCTGAGTAGTTTTGCTCTCTCAAAAGAAACTGTTGTGGAATGACTCGTTGGAAGAATTTTTTCAAAAGGTGGGTATTCTGCTTCAATTAACCTTCCCACAAGCACTGTTTCCCCTTGAGAAAAGATTATTTGGTTTGTATTCTTTGAAATAGAAACCGTCACGTCATCTTCATCCTCTTTTATTGCCAAAAGTTCTTTAAAAACTTTTGCAGGTACCAAAACCGAAGAGCTCTGATCTTTTCCTGAAAGCACAGCAAGATTTCTTCTCAAAGAGAGCCTATATCCGTCTGTCGCGACCATTGTTAGACCATCTTTGTCCTGCCTAACCAAAACCCCCGAGAGAGAGGGTCTCCCACCGTCTTGAGCCGCGGAAAAAGCTATCCTGGACACCTCTTTTTCTAAAACTTCTTTTTTTATTTTTATAAAAATATCTCCTTTTTCCTTATATATTTTTGGGAACTCTTCCGATGGCATTGTTTGCAAGGTTGCCTCTACCCCCGGCGCTTTTAGAAGAATATTTGTTCCGCTTGTTTCTATGGATATTTTTCCTTCCTTTATATTTAAGGAAAGGTCAGAGAATATCTTTGCGGGAACCGTAATTGCCCCCTCCTCTCCTACGTTTGCAGAAACGAGAGTAACCATTCCTAATTCAAGGTCGGTTGCACTAATTTTTAATTTTCCTTTTTCTGCTTCTAAGAGAACATTCGACAGGATTGGGAGTTGACTTCTTGAGGGAACTACGTGGTTTAAAAAGGAAATTTTTCTCTGTAAGTTTTCTGCTAAAAGTATTACTTTCATATTTAATTATGTTAATAGTTGTAGTAGTTTATATGGAAAAGTGGAAAAAAGCAAGGAGCCACGCCTAAAAAAATGTTGAGAACAGGTTGATAAAAAAGTGGAAAAAATGTTAATAAAATAAAATTAGTTAATATTCCATATGTTTTCCACCGGCCCCTCCTTTTATCCCCAAGATTTCCTCAGAGAGACGGGTTGTTTTAAGAAGTCCCTCAATTTTATTAAAACCATACATAATTGTTGTATGGTCACGCCCTCCAAGTAGATTCCCAATTTCAACAAAAGTTAATCCCAATTCTTTCTTAAGAAGATACATGGCAACCTGTCTAGCTTTAACTAAGGAAGAATTTCTCTTTTCTCCTCTTATTTGAGTTGGCTTAACTCTGTAAAAAGCACAAACGTTTTTTATAATATCATCTGGATGAAAAGAATTTCCATCCTCCTCTTTTTTACTGTCTAAAGCGTCGTTTAGAATTTCATCTGTCGGTTCCCCACCCTTAGCATTAGTTCTGGTGATAACTCTTAAAAGAAGTCCTTCTAGACTTCTTCCGTCCAGGTCTTTTTCGGCAATTCTTTTAGCTATCTCAATGTTTAGTTCAAAACCATATTTTTTTGCTTTTATCAGAAGAATTGCTGTTCTTAGTTCAAAATCAGGAGATTCAATGTCTACAGTAAGACCTCCGGAGAATCTCGACAAAAGTCTTTTCTCCACTTTTTTTATTTCGGAGGGGGGTCTGTCCGAGGAAAGGACTATTTGTGATCCATTGTCCACGAGGATGTTAAAGGTGTGAAATAGTTCTTCTTGAACCTTTTCTTTTCCTGCAACGAACTGGATGTCGTCAATTATTAAAAGATCAAGACCGCGAAACCTCCTTTTCATCGCAGAGGTTGAGTTTGTCCGAATTGCTTCAACGACCTCATTGGTAAATTCTTCGCTGGTAATATAGGCAATTTTACTATTAGGATTATTTATATAAACATCATTTGCGATAGCTTGCATAAGATGAGTTTTTCCTACTCCGACAGGACCATAAATAAACAAAGGATTATAGACTTGACCAATTTTTTTAGCAACGGTAGTTGCACTTACATAGGCAAGTTGATTACTGGTAGAAACAGCCATGTTCTCAAAAGTATATTCGGTGCGGACTCTGGGAAGATGCCCGACCGGTATTGATTTTTTTTCCGGTTCTAGAAAAAGAGGTCCCGGTGCATCTTCTTTTAGACCAACAACATTTTTTGGTACAAAAAGTATTTCAACGTTTTTTTTGGAAAGTTTATTAATGGTTTTTTTTATAATTTGGTAGAAACGCCTTTGCAGTAGATCAATAATCATGCTTGACGGTGCTGCAATAGTTGCGGTTGTCTCATTAAGAGAAAGAAGCATAGTAGGCTTAAAAAGGGTTAAAAAATTAGCACGTGAAACCTCCATCTCCACTTCTCCTAAAACTGTTTGCCATAATTTATTTAGATCCTGTTCCATAAAAAGGTATTTACTCCCCGCTTGGGCAGATAAGAAGATTATCTACGGGTTTAAATTAAATAATGTGGATAACTTTTTGTCAAGAGGTCAAAAGTGGATAAAACAGTATCTTTTAAAAAAATAGCTTTTCTGTTATACTTTAGATCTGTGGAAAGACTTACTAAAATAAAAAAGGTAAAAAGAAAAAGAAAACATGGCTTTTTATCCAGAATGGATAGTCATGGAGGGCAAAAAGTTCTTAAAAGAAGAAGGCAAATAGGGCGTAAAAAGTTAACAGTATAGAAATGCTCAAAAAAAGGTATCGCTTGCCTGCAAGAACAAAATTAAGTAACTCACTTCATTTATTGAATTTGCTTTTTACATTAAGATATGCAAAAAGCAAAAGTGAGAATAATAGATTTGTCTTTATTGTTTCTAAAAAGGTTAATAAGAGCGCAGTCGTCAGAAATAGAATCAGAAGACAAATGTCGGAGGCAATTACAAAACTTTTGCTAAAAATAAAGCCGGGATACGATTTTTTATTTACTGCAAAAAAGGATGTTCATGGCAAAACAACAGAAGAAATTTATAAAGAAATAGAATCAAGTCTCAAAAAAACTAAGCTTATAGAATGAAAAAAATATTTTTATTTTTAATATCGGTTTACCAATACTTTTTTTCCTTTTTAATTAAAAGCATGTTGGGCATAAATTCATCTTGCCGTTATAATCCTACTTGTTCTCAATATGCAAGGATAGTAATTTCCCAGTATGGGATTACCAAGGGAGGATTTTTGGCTCTTGTTAGAATTTTAAGTTGCCAGCCGTTTAATTTAGCAAAATCAAAATCAAAAATAAGATATTACTATCAAAAGTTAAGAAATTTCGATAAATGACACAACCAATTCTTAATATTTTAATGGCAATCTACAAGGGACTCTTGTTTTTACACGTTCCTTTTGCACTTGGTTTTTCCATAATTGGCCTAACTATTCTAATTAGATTAGTCTTGTATCCTTTTATAGGAGCACAATTAAAAGCCTCAAAAAAAATGCAAGAATTAAATCCACATTTAAAAAAATTAAAAGATACTCACAAAAATGATGCCAAAAGACTTCAACAGGAAACAATGAAGCTTTATAAAGAACATGGGGTAAATCCTTTAGCAGGGTGCCTGCCTGTAATAATCCAACTGCCTATAATTTGGGGGCTTTATTCTGTTTTACAAGAAATTGTAAAAATTGCCCCGGCAGATGTTGTTACTCATATAAATAAACAAGTATATTTAAGTTCATTAAAACTTACCTCTGCGTGGGATCCCACATTTTTTGGATTACCCTTGGGAAAGACACCTGCTCAGCTGTTTTCGGTAATGGGGTTAATAGTTTTAGTACCGTTTCTTACGGGGCTGTTTCAATTTGTCCAGTCGAAAATGATGTTTTCGACATCGGGAGTTACAGATAAAATCAAAGAGAAAAAAAAGACTGACGATTTTGCCTCTATGTTTCAGTCGCAATCTCTTTATATATTTCCCATTATGATTGCCTTTTTTTCCTGGGGTTTTCCAATAGGACTTTCTTTATACTGGAATACTTTCACGATTTTTGGTATTATGCAGCAATATAAAATAACAGGAATTGGTGGTTTCAATGGTTGGAAAGAAAAATATTATGACAAAAGATAAGACAATAAAAACAACAATAAAAGAATTTTTTAAAATAATTGGAGTGGACGGGGACATAGAAATTAAGGAAGAAGAAGATATAATTGAAATAAACCTTGCTACAGAGGAAAGCGGGATTGTAATTGGACACCATGGAGATACTCTTGAATCATTACAGCTCATCTTAGCACTTGTTTTGCAGAAAAAAACAGGGGTTTTTAAAAGAGTCTCGGTAGAAGTAGGAGATTATAAAAAAAACAGATCGGAATGGCTTACCAATCTGGCAAATGAGACAAAAGACAGAGTTTTGGCAGAGAATAGAGAAGTTCACTTATACGACTTAAAATCCTGGGAAAGAAGAGTGGTCCATTTAATTTTACAAAATGATAAGGAAGTTATCTCCGAATCTACAGGAGAAGGAAAAGATAGGATATTGGTTGTTAGGCCAAAAAATTAATTTAGCAAAAATCTTTTTTTATCTTTTAATTCTTTTTTTACCAATCCAACTTGGTTATCACTTTTGGCCAAAATCCGCTTATGTCTATGGATTAAGGATTGATTATCTCTCCCCCACACTCTACTTAACAGACATTATAATTTTATTCATTCTTTTTTTCTATTTTCCAAAACTTCTTAGATTAATAAAAAAAAATGTTAAGAAAACAATATTTATAATTGGATTGTTGGTTATCCTATTTACATCAGCTTTTTTTGCAGAGAATCAATTTGCGGCAATTTACGGAATTTTTAAATTTTTAGAATTTTTATTTTTAGGAATATTTATAGCAAATGGAAAAAAAAATAATACTACATTCTCTTATTTATTAGCGATTCCTATTATCTATGAAAGCTTAATAACTCTTGCACAATTTTTAAATCAATCTTCACTAAACGGCATTTTTTATTTTTTGGGAGAAAGAAAATTTACAGGACTAACTCCTGGCATTGCCAATGCTTCTCTTAACGGAGAATTAATCTTAAGACCATACGGGACATTTTCGCATCCAAACGTTTTGGCTGGTTTTTTAGTTTTATCTATGACAATTTTGATAGTCCAATTTGTAAAGCAAAAAAAAGCAACAAAATATTTTATCCTAGGATCACTAATTCTTGGAACAATAGCGTTATTTTTAACTCTAAGTAGAGTTGCAATTATTTTATGGATTGTTTTACTACCTTTTATAATTTTGACAAAAAATAACATGAATAAAAAAACTATTTACGTGTTTTTTGGAATATTTATTTTTTTTATGTTTTGCGTTTTGAACACACCTCTTCTATTAAGGTTCACGCAAATAAGTTTAATAGATGAAGCATTTGTTCAACGTCAACTATTTTTAAAAGAGGCATTTGATCTATTTTTAAAACATCCAATATTAGGAGTTGGATTAAATAATTTTATTGTCAGTATTCCAAGTGTGATGAAGCCTTCCGAATTAAATTCTCTTCAACCGGTTCATAACATTTTTGTTTTAAATTTAGTAGAGACAGGAATCATTGGTTCATTATTTTTTCTATATTTTCTTTTTCTAACGATTAAAAAAAATTATAAAAAGAAAATATTTATTCTTTCCATATTTTCAATATTTTTTTTAGGATTTTTTGATCATTATTTTTTAACTCTTCAGCAGGGACAAATTATGTTGACAGTCTTTTTAGGTTTATGGTGGGGAAAAAATGAGTAGGTGTTTTCTCCTTAGTAAAATTATTTTTTGATTTTCTCATTTCACTGCTTTTATTTTTTTCGAATGCCTTATATTCTTTTCTAGTTATCAATATAAAAAATACTAGAATGTTTTTTAATATTCATCCCTAGATTTTTCTATCTCACATCTGCGATAATAACAGGAGTTTTGGAATCGATAGTTATGATTTTCTTATTTATTCAAGTATTTAGTCTTAAAATTATATTAGAAAGGGGAATAAAAAGTGAATAACATTATTGTTTTTACAGATGGAGGTTCAAGAGGGAATCCCGGACCGGCTGCCGTAGGCATTTATATGGAAGATCATGCCGGAAAAGAAATTACGTCAATTGGAAAAAAAATAGGAAACGCGACAAACAACGTTGCAGAATATTCGGCGATAATAGAAGCGCTTGATTGGTTGTGTAAAAATAAACATAAGCTAGAAGAGAATACAAGAATTGCCTTCTACCTAGATTCTGAGCTTGCATATTCACAGCTATCCGGGCTTTATAGGGTTAAGAACACAACAATTCGGGAATTAGTTTTTAAAGTAAGGCAAAAAGAAGCAGAGCTGAACATGCAAATTTCCTATGTACACATTCCTCGGGAAAAAAATAAAAAAGCAGATTTACTCGTTAACCTTGCCCTAGACAACCTCCTTTAATCTAGATAAAATAGGTTTAGATGAATCCTGCTTTGATAGTAGAAAAAAAACAAGAATATCCAATATTAATAGTGGATAAGGTTGGATTTTTAGGAGAAAAAATAGCCGAAAAATTAAAAAACGAGGTTTTAATAGTTTTTGTTAGTAAAAAAGAAATTGCTCCGGCGGAAAATGTAATTCATATTCCCTTTTTGAACAAATTCCCAACGATTCCTGACAATATTTATTCTCATATAATTGTTATAGACGACAACGATCAGGCAACAAGAGAAGCTCTCCCCTCTTTTATTAGGAAAGCTCAAACAGACAAGGCACTTTTATTGTTTGCCATGGAGCTTTCCATAGAAAACGAAAAAATAAAAAATCTGTTAATAAATTCATATCCTTTGGCAAAAATTGCTATTTATGGAGAGATTATTAGTAGAGAAGTTCGTTTTAATAATTATTTAAATAAGTTTATTTATCAAGCGGAAAATGAGGGAAGAATTGAGGTTCCCGGAGATGGAATGCAAACAACTTATCCCGTCTTAATGGAGGATTTAGTAAATGGTCTTTTGGAATCTATATTTGGAACAAATAAGCAAGAAAAGATTTATTATATTTTACCAAAGGATTCTGTTCCACTGCTTACATTTGCTCATATTGTTCAAAAAATAATCCCCGGAGTATTAGTTGATTTTGTCAGTGTTGAAAAAGACGTTAAGGAAAAAATTAAGCCGGGAGCAGGGAGATATGTTTTAGGCGATTCTTACAAACTTGAGCAAAAAGTAAGATCATTAGAATTAAAAGAAAATAAGGGTATAAATGTAAAAACAGAGAAGTCCTCTTTTATTAAAAATAAAAAAATATCAGCTTTTGTAAAAGCATGGATATTTCTCTCAATTTTGTTTATATTTTTACTTCCAATTGTTTCAACATTATCATTTTCCCTTTTTGGTTATGAGGCTTTAAAAATTACTAAAAGTAATTTGGAAAAGGGGAATTCAAAAGAAGCGGTTCTTTCTGCCATATCGGCAAATAATTTTTTTAAACTTTCCTCAGAAACAGTAAAACCCTTAATATTACAGGCGAATATTCTTGGGCAAAATAAATTGGTAAATATTTTTGCTGCGGAGATAAATAAAGGAAAAGATATTTCTTTTGCAGCAATGTCTCTGGCAAAAGCGGCAGATTCATATAAAAAAGTTTATTACGGAAAATCAATAATTCCGGAATTTGATTTTAATGATTCCTTAAGTAACTTACGTCAGGCAATAATCTTTGTTCAAAAACAAGAAGCAAAAGGGGAGGACTTTGATGAAATAATTAATAAAAGTACGTCACTAATTAGCTTTGCTTCTTCAACAATTGATACCTGGTCGGATATATTAGGAATAAATGAAAAAAAAACATATCTTGTTTTATTCCAAAACAATATGGAGTTGCGGCCCGGGGGTGGATTTATCGGATCATATGGAATCTTGACGCTTGAAAAGGGGAGGATTAATAATTTTGTAATTCACGATGTTTACGATGCAGACGGTCAACTAAAGGTCCACGTAGAACCGCCGTTTGCCATCAGGAGATTTTTAAAAATTCCTCACCTTTATCTAAGAGATAGTAATTTTGATCCTGATTTTACAATAAATGCGGCAAAAGCGGCAATGTTCTTAAACCTAGAAGTAAACCAAAAAGTAAACGGAGTATTAGCTGTAGATTTGAATTTTGTAAAAAATATTTTAGAGCAAATAGGACCTGTTTACATCTCTGATTATAATGAAAAAGTCGATTCACAAAACTTTTTTACCTTAACGGAGACACATGCCGAAAAAAATTCTTTTCCCGGATCTACTCAAAAAAAAGATTTCTTAAGGTCTCTATTCAATGCGATAGCAAAAGAGTTAACGGAAAACAAAAATTTGTCTTATCTTAATATCGGGAAAGCAATCTCCACCTCTATAGATCAAAAAAGCGTGCTTTTTGCTTTTGACAAAAAAAGCGTGCAGAATATATTTACTTTTAATGGCTGGTCATCGTCGCTGTGGGATAGTAGGCAAGAAAGGCCGTCTCTTATAAAAGACTATTTTGGTATAAGCGAGGCAAACATTGGAGTGAATAAGGTGAACTATTTTGTTAAAAGAAGTATCTCTCAAAATATAAATATTGCAGGAGACGGTCAGGTTTCGGGCGTGGCAACTATTTCTTATAAAAATACCAGTGATGGTTCATGGCCGGGAGGAGACTATACAAATTACTTAAGAATAATTTTGCCTCTTAATTCCGAAATCAGTTCTATTGAGATTGACGGAGAAAAACAAGTATTGGTAAATGCAGAAACAGACCCCTTAATATATGAATTAAAAAAGTTTAACTCTCCAAAAGGACTAGAGATTGAAAAGGTTCAAACCAAAGACCAAATTTTATTTGGATTTTTAACTAGTGTTCAAACAGGTAAACTAAAGACAATAAAAATAAATTACACACTTTCTAAAAAAATATCTTTTGCCTGGCCGGACTTTACTTATGATTTAAAAATTTATAAACAACCGGGAATAGATAGTTACCCATACGCATTCTTACTTACTTATCCCAAGGAATTTAACATTGTTGATTCATCTGAAAAAATTAATAAGAGAAGTAATGGGGTTAGTTATTCAGGTCAAATAGATGCGGATAAAAACATTATTTTAAAATTGGGTAAAAAATAAAAGCTATGGTAAAATAAGAAACTCATGGATCCCGTTAGAAACTGCGATTGCACGTGGTGACAATGGGAGTAAGTACTGACTATGAAAATAAACAAAATTATAAAAGAAAGGAGCGTAAGCAGACCATGATCTGCTTCTAAACGGGATGGATAAAGTTTACGATAATAAAAAAACAGAGGCAAAAATTTACAAAGAGTGGGAAGAAAAAGGTCTATTTAAACCTGAGATTAACCCAAAAGGTAAACCGTACACAATAATTCTTCCTCCGCCAAATGCCAATGGAGCGCTTCATTTTGGTCATGCAATGTTTACGGTAGAGGATATTCTTATTAGATATCACAGGATGAGAGGCCATGCCGCACTTTGGCTTCCCGGAACTGATCATGCGGGAATAGAAACACAATTTGTTTTTGAGAAAAAATTAAAAGAAATTGGTAAATCAAGGTTTGATTACGATCAGGAAACACTTTATCAAATGATTTGGGATTATGTCGAAACAAATAAAGGAGGAATAGAGGATCAACTTCGAAAATTAGGCTTTTCACTTGATTGGTCAAGAAGAAAATATACTTTAGATAAAGATATTGTAAAGCTTGTCTATAAAACTTTTAAAAAAATGTTTGATGACGGACTGATCTACCGAGGACAAAGATTAGTAAATTATTGTACTTTCGATGGAACTTCTTTTTCCGATTTGGAAATAACTTACGAAGAACGAAATAGCCCTCTTTATTATATAAAATATGGACCGCTGGTTTTGGCAACCACCAGACCGGAAACAAAATTCGGAGATACGGCAGTTGCCGTTAATCCAAAAGACATTCGTTATCAGCAATATATTGGTCAAGAAATAGAAATTGAAACTGTTTTAGGTAGGGCAAGAATAAAAGTTATAGGAGATGAATCAGTTGATCCGGAATTTGGAACAGGGGCGGTGAAAATTACACCGGCGCATGATTTTAATGATTTTGAAGTAGGGAAGAGACACAACCTGGAGATGAAACAAGTTATTGGCTTTGACGGGAAAATGAACGGTTTAGCCGGAAAGTATCAAGGGATGTATATTAAACAGGCAAGAAAAGAGGTTGTGCAGGATATGCAAAAAAAAGGCTTGATTGATCATATTGACCATGAATATGTTCATAGAATTGGTCTTTGCTACAAATGTAAAAATGTTTTAGAACCGCTCCCAATGGAACAGTGGTTTATAAAAGTAAAGCCCTTAGCAGAAAAAGCAATAAAAGTAGTTAAAAAAGGGAAAATAAAAATTTACCCCAAGAGCTTTGAAGCATGGTATTTTAATTGGCTGGAAAATTTAAGAGATTGGAATATTTCCCGCCAAATTGTTTGGGGAATAAGGATACCGGCTTGGAAAAATAAAAACACAGGAGAGTGGAAAGTGACGGATGGTGAAGCTCCCCCGGGAAACGATTGGGAGCAGGATAAAGACACTTTTGATACCTGGTTTTCCTCCGGTCAGTGGCCATATCTAACACTACAAACAACAAGATCAGGGGATTTTAAAGAGTTTTATCCGACGGATGTTATGGAAACAGCCTATGATATTTTACGCGCTTGGGTCTCCCGGATGGTAATGCTTGGGCTTTATTTAACAGACGAAGTGCCTTTTAAAAACGTTTTATTCCATGGATTAGTTAATGATCCATACGGTAAGAAAATGAGTAAATCTAAAGGAAACGTTATAAATCCTTTAGAACTGATTGATCAATATGGAGCAGATGCAGTAAGATTTGCTCTAATTTATGGAAACGCTACGGGGAACGATCAAAGTCTTTCTTATTCAAAGCTAGACGCAGCCCGTAAATTTACTAACAAACTCTGGAACATGGCCCGTTTTATAAATATGAAACGGGAAATTCGAAATTCGAAATTCGAAATTCGAAATAATTTAACAAGGAAGCAATTAGAAGATTTAGCAGTTCACAAAAATGATAAAGAGATGATTGAAAGAACAGAAAAGTTAGCTCAAGAAATTACCAGACTGTTAGATAAATATGATTTTAACCATGCAGCTCAAAATCTTTATGATTTTATTTGGCATGAATTTGCCGATAAATATATAGAAGATGTAAAGGGGAGAATTGATGAAAATTCATACTTTATTCTTAATACTTTATTCTTAATACTTCTTAAACTTTTGCACCCATTTATGCCGTTTGTAACAGAAGATATTTATAAAACATTATGGGGAAAAGAAGACTACCTAATGGTTAGCAATTGGCCCTCCTTCGTATAAAGCTTCGGATGGGCAAGCCGACAAATGAAAAAGAAAAAGAAAACAAATAAGAAAAATTCAGAATTCCCGAATATTTACCGATTTATTACCGAAAAAGGAATTCTAGTACTTAAAAATAGAATGGCAATCTTAGCCATATATATTATCGTTTATCTAGTAATAGCCGTAATAATAGCATATCTATCGATTAATCTTTACCGGAATTTTAATACTTACCAAAAAGTAACTTTAGAACGGGTAAATATCATAAGTCAATTGAATACATGGCAAGGAATAATAAAAAAATTCCCTGATTTTAAAGATGCCTATTTACAACTTGCTGTTTTAGAATTTCGTTTGAAAAATTATGATAAGGCTAGATTTTATTGTGACAAAGCACTTTTTTTAGATCCTGAATATTCGGATGCAATTGAGTTAAATAAGAAGTTAAGAGGGAAATAATTAGTTTTCTTCTTTTGGTCCTTCGACCGACGGATTTTTTTCTTTTGCTTCTCCTTCGGTAGCAATTTTGCCTTCATCACCTTCAACAGCTTCTGTACCCTCTTCTCCCTCTGCAGGGACTTCCGGTTCCGGTTCTTCAACTACCAGCTCGGCAATCTTGGCAACGACTTGTCCGGAATCTGTAAGAATTTCAACCCCCGCTGGTGCTTTAAGATCGGCAACTGTAATTTGTTCGTCAATAGCGCTAAGAGGTTCAACGTTAACCTCAACATTTTCCGGAAGTTCCTCTGGAAGGGCTTCTACTTCGACCTCGTGCAAAATTTCCATTAAAAGACCTAATTTATCGGAGACTGCTTTTGGTTCACCAACAAAAAGAAGGGGAACCATTGTTTTTATTTTCTCTTTAAGGTTTACTTTGAAAAAATCCGCATGTAAAGGATTATTATGATAATCTGTCTGAACGCTGTGAATAAGAGAGGGGATTGATTTGCCTTCAAATTCTACATCAACTATTCCGGTTGCCCCAACTTCTTTATAAATATGGTCGAAATCCTTATGTGGCATTTGAACGGATGACGACTTTATGTCTTTTCCATAAATATTTGCCGGAAAAACGCCTTCTTTTCTTAAATTTTTAACCTTTTTACCCAGGATTGTTCTTTTTGTAACAACCAATTTTGGATGTTTCATAACTAAGATATTTTACAGTAAAGGAATAGGGAATACAAGAGTGTTATAATTTAAAAGAAAATGCGTATTTTAGGAGTTGACCCGGGAATTGCCAGAGCAGGTTGGGGGATAATAGAAATTAATCCGCCAGATGGCGGATCAAAGTTGAAAGTTATAAAGTATGGCTGTCTTGAGACAGACAGCAAGGAAAACGTTGCTCAAAGACTGGAAAAAATATATAACGGCATTTCGGAACTTATAAATAAATACAAACCGGAAGAGATGGCGGTTGAAGAGCTATTCTTTAACACTAACGCAAAGACAGCCTTTATAGTTGGCCAAGCAAGGGGAGCTATTATATTAGCTGGTGCAAAAAGCAATATTCTCTGTTTTTCTTATACCCCTCTTCAGGTAAAAATTGCCGTTTCAGGATATGGAAGAGCAGAGAAAAACCAAGTCGCACAAATGGTAAAAACAATACTTTCTTTAAAAGAGATTCCAAAACCGGATGACACAACAGATGCCTTAGCGATTGCCATAACGCATGCATTTTCCCGCAAAAGCCCAAAATAAACTCAAATTTCTAATTTCTAATTTCTAATCAAATCTAAAATCTTAATGTTTTAAAAATTAAATATTTGAAAATTCAATAAAAATTAAAAATTATTTTATTAACCATCAACCATTAGCTCCTTATGCTATAATCAAAAAGATTTATGATAGGCTCCTTAAAAGGTACAGTTGAGCTACTCGATAATCCATATACGATAATTAATGTTGGAGGGGTAGGGTATAGGGTTTTGCTTTACAGCTCTCTCTTTTCGGAAATTAAACTAAACGACCAAATAAAACTTTATACATATACTCATGTTAAAGAGGACGCCTTGGATCTTTTTGGATTTTTAAGCTTGGAAGACCTTAAACTTTTTGAAAATTTAATTAGCGTTTCGGGAGTTGGTCCTAAAACAGCATCGGGTCTTTTTTCTCACGGGTCAAGAAATGAAATAGTAGAAGCAATTATAAAAGGAAACGTAGATTTCTTTACAAATGTTCCCCGTCTTGGTAAAAAAAACGCTCAAAAAATTATTATTGAGCTAAAAAATAAAATGGGCAGCCTTGAGGAATTAGATCTTTCGGAAGAAGGGCAAAAAATAAATAGTGAAGTTGTTGCCGCACTTAAAAGTTTCGGATTTTCGGCAAGAGAAGCAATAGACGCCACAAAAGGAATTAAGGATCAGGGAGAAACAATTACCGATAAATTAAAAATTGCCTTAAAACAACTGGGAAAATGAAAAAACAAGAAAAAAAACAAGAAGAAAATCCGTCGGTCGGCGGACCGGAAGAAGAAATATTATTTACTTCACTTCGTGCACAAACCTGGGACGACTTTGCCGGGCAAAAAAATATTAAAGAATCGCTTAGAATTGGAATAACAGCAGCTAAGAAAAGAAAAGAAGCGATAGAACATATTTTACTTTATGGTCCTCCCGGACTTGGAAAAACAACCCTTTCACATTTAATTGCCAAAGAGATGGAAAGTAATATTAAAATTACTTCAGGACCGGCTATTGAGAGAGCGGGGGATTTGGCATCTATTCTTACAAATCTCGAGCAGGGAGACATTCTTTTTATAGATGAAATCCATCGTTTAAATAAGGTAGTTGAGGAAACGCTTTATCCTGCGATGGAAGACTATGCCTTGGACATTGTGATCGGTAAAGGACCATCTGCAAGAACGCTGAGGCTTGATCTTCCTCATTTTACAATTATTGGCGCAACGACCAGGATTGGACTTTTGTCCTCACCTCTTCGGGATCGCTTTGGAGTAATTCATAGATTAAGTTTTTATTCTCCGCAAGAGTTGGAAGCAATAATTTTAAAGGCTGCAAAAAAATTGTCAGTACCAATAGACAGGGAATCAATACTTGAAATTGCTAAAAGAGGAAGAGGGACTCCAAGAATTGCTTTAAAAATTTTAAAAAGAGCTCGTGATTTTGTTCAAGTAAAAGGGGAAGGTAAAATTACAAAAGAACTTATAAATGATGCATTAAAAATGTTGGAAGTAGACGAAGTGGGCTTAGATAGTTCGGATAGAAGGTTTATAAAAGCAATAATTGACAAACACGCAGGGGGACCGGTTGGGGCGGAAACAATTGCTTCTACAATATCAGAAGACGTAGGAACAATAGAAGAAGTAATAGAGCCTTATCTAATGCAGATTGGATTTATAAAGAAAACAAACCGCGGGAGAGTGGTTACCAAAATCGCTTATCACCATTTTGGACTGGAAGCTCCAAAAGAAGATAAAAAACAACAAAAAATATTTTAGACTACTTACAGAAATTTTGAAGCTTCATAGAATAAGCCCTTGAAAGATCACTATTTACGTTAGAATAATACAAGGAAAGATTATATAGAGCAGGGCAGTAATTTGGGTTAACAGTTAAAATTTTTTCATACATTTCTATCTCTTGATCTTTAAGACCCGTTTTGTTTAAAAAGATAGATGCTTTTACAAATGACAAAAAATTATCATTAAGATTAGAAAACTTTAAATTGTTAATATCCATGCCGTAAGTTGTAATTAGTCTTTTGTTTTGCTCGTTATCTTTAACAAGAATAATGGAGTAGTCATCGATATAAACAATTTTCCATTTTGGGTTTCTAACAATTTTATAAAGGAATGTATTCGCCCAAGGAGTTTGGTCAAGGTAAGAAAAAAAGATAGAATTAAAATTATAACTGTTATCAAATCTGCTAAAGATTTTTTCGTCGTATTGCATGGGAATATAAGTATTTTTAATGAAATCTGCGGGATAGCTTTCTGGTCTGGAATCAATAAAAACATTTATTTTTGGGTAAAAACGGTAATCAAGATAACTTCCGATGTCAAAGTTATTAAAAAGAGGGTTTTGCAGATTATTTTTTAAAAAAAAGTCAGTTCCTTTTGTTGCTCCCGATTCAACCCCAAATCCAAATCCTTTTTTCGCAGAAACATTAAATATTAGAAAAATTAATACAATAGGTAAAAGAACGTAGAATAGTTTTTTAATATTGCTAGAAAGTTTACTTAAGATAAAAGAATAGTTATAAACAAACACAAAAAATGTACCAAAAACAAATAAAGGAAAATTCCTAATTGCACTTGTCGCAAGAAAAATAAAAAAAGCAGAAAGCAGAAGGTCAACAAGTCTAGTTTTTTTAAATAAAATTAAAAAACTGGATAATAATAAAAAGGATGAAATAGCAAAATAAAGAATGGTTTGTTTTTGAAAAAGTTCCCAAAGAAAAAAAATATTTTGATTTTCCTCGATTGTGTAACCGTAATTTTGCTGAAAAAATAATGGATAGGTTGCACCGGTTATCCAGTTGGGATTTATTAAGGCGGCAACTAAGGAAAGTAGAAAAATAGCTCCGAGAACCTTTGTTTTTTTTGAAAATAATTTTTTTCTTTTCAGGATTATATTTTCAAGAAGAAAAAAGAATAGTAAAGCATTTCCAATAATAAAATAAATGTGCATATTAACCCAAAGAATTTCGATAAAAGGTAGTAAGAATATCCACTTAGTGTATTTTTCTCTATATTTATAAAGAATTGCCAAAAAAATAGATAGAAATAAAAAGCTAAATATTTCTGGACGAATGTCCGTACGTTCAAAAAGAATTAATAGATAAAGTATAGAGCCGCCGGACAAAGCTAAAAAATTATTTGATTTAAAAAGTTTAAAAAACATTAATCCAAAAGAAGCAATAACAATAGTTGTAGAAAATATTAATAGACCATTAAAACCGATAGTTTTAAAAATTACAAAGAAAAGAACTTCTGACAGCCAATGTAGATTAACAAACGGAAAGTCAGGATAAGTATAAGAGAAAAGATTTGTTTTTGGTACACTTAAGGTTTTTAAAATAATCTCCCCTAATAAAAAATGTCTCCCTAAGTCTTGAGTAATTGAAATTATTGGGTGAAAAAATCCAATAAATAAAAGAGAAATTATTAAAAAAGAAACAAACAGCTTATAAAGTTTCATAATAAGTCTTCAACTCTCGGTCGGTATTGTAAGGCTTCTGCAATGTGCGTTGCTTTAATCTCTTTTGCCTGCTCCAAATCCGCAATTGTTCTTGCAAGTTTTAATATTCTGTAATAGCTTCTTGCAGAAAGCTTTAGCTTGGAAACAGCTAGTCTTAGTAAAGAAATGGAGTCTTCTTCCAGTTTGCAAAATTCCTTGATATCTTTATTACTCAGCTCGGCATTAGTGGAAATTTTTCTTCCTCGAAATCTTTTTAGCTGCATGTTTCTTGCTATTTGAACCCTTTTTCTTATAGTTTCGGATCTTTCTCCGGAAATTTTTTCCTGAGAAGTTAATTTTTCAACCTTAACTGCCGGAACTTCAAGATGGATATCAATTCTATCAAGCATTGGTCCGGACACTCTTTTTTGATATTTTGCGATTTGTCCTAGTCCGCATCTACAGCTTCTAGTCTTGTCTCCATAATATCCGCATGGACATGGATTTTGAGCGGCAACCAACATAAATTTAGAAGGAAAAGTTATTCTACCGTGAGCTCTGGAAATTGCAACTGCGCCGTCTTCCATAGGCTGTCTTAACGCTTCCAGAACATGCCTGGGGAATTCCGGAAATTCGTCCAAGAATAAAACGCCTCGGTGTGCAAGCGAAATTTCTCCCGGTTTTGGAGTAACGCTTCCGCCGATTAAGCCAACATGAGAAGTCGTATGATGAGGGTTTCTAAATGGACGTGTGGTAATTATAGAATCTTTATTTAAAAGTCCGGAAATACTATAAATTTTTGTTACTTCAAGTGCTTCCTCCAAACTCAAATTAGGCAAAATAGAGGGAAGTGTTTTGGCAATTAAGGTTTTTCCGGCTCCGGGAGGACCCTTAAGTAAAATATTGTGTGCTCCGGCTGCTGCAATTTCCATAGCCCGTTTTACTTGTTCTTGTCCCTGAATTTCCGCCATGTCAAATTCAAAAAATTTTTCCTTATTGTAACTATTTAGCTTTGTATGTTTTTGAGGTAATATTAATTTTTGACCATTAAGGTGATAAAAAAGCGAAATTAAAGAATCAATTGGGAAAACTTCAAGCCCACTTATAATAGCTGCTTCTCTGGCATTTATTTCCGGCAAAAAAACTCTTTTATATTTTTTCTCCTTAGACATTATTACAACCGGCAAAACTCCGTTTGTGTGTCTTAATTTTCCGTCCAAGGCAAGTTCTCCGATAAAAATTGCATCAGCTATTTCCGCTTTTAGTTGTCCTGAAGCAAGTAAAATACCAAGCGCGATAGGAAGATCATATGCAGGTCCTTCTTTGGGAAGGTCTGCCGGAGCAAGATTCACGGTTATTCTCTTAGCAGGAAAATCACATCCAACATTTTTTATTGCAGAGCGTACTCTTTCACGCGCCTCTTCAACCGCCTTGTTGGGAAGTCCAACAATTGTAAAAGAGGGAAGACCCTGCGAAGCAATGTCTACCTCTACCTCTATCGGAGTTGCATCTAGTCCAATTACTGCAGCCGAATTAACTTTTGCGAGCATAAAAATATAATAGCAGCTTTTAAGATATCCTTGACAAGGAAAGGTAAAAACGTTAAAGTTAGATATGGAACTTGGTAATAAGCGTTTTGATCTTAATCTTACCTTTGACGATGTTTTACTTCTCCCGAATTATGCCGACTTTTTACGTTCCCAGATAGACTTATCTACAAATCTTACTAAAAAAATAAAATTAAAAATCCCCTTTGTTTCCTCTCCGATGGATACGGTCACAGAAAGCGGGTTGGCAATTGAACTTGCAAGATATGGAGGAATTGGAATTATTCATCGCAATTTAACTGTGGAGGACCAAGCGCTGGAAATTAAGAAAGTTAAAAAAACCCATTCGGCAAGCTCAGGGCAAAAACTCTTGGTTGGAGCAGCTATTGGGGTAAGTAAAGGATTTGAAGATCGAGTTGATGCATTGGTAAAAGTGGGTGTAGATGTAGTTATTGTAGATTCGGCTCATGGTTATTCAAAGGGGGTAATAAACACGGTTAAATATGTTAAAAAAAAATAT
This sequence comes from Candidatus Levybacteria bacterium CG_4_9_14_0_2_um_filter_35_21, assembly GCA_002788395.1. Taxonomy (GTDB): domain Bacteria; phylum Patescibacteriota; class Microgenomatia; order Levybacterales; family UBA12049. The sequence continues at coordinate 23,135 of PFRF01000041.1, forward strand.
TCCAAATTAGAGGTGATTGCCGGAAATATTGCAACCTATGATGGCGCAATTGCCTTAATAAAAGCAGGAGCGGATGGATTAAGAGTTGGAATGGGACCTGGGGCAATTTGCACAACAAGAGTGATATCCGGCATGGGAGTTCCTCAGATAACAGCGATTCTAGAAGTCATTAAGGCAGCAAAAAAGTTTAAAATACCGGTTATAGCAGATGGAGGGATTAAATATTCAGGAGACATAACAAAAGCTTTGGCAGCCGGAGCGTCATGTGTGATGATGGGAAGTTTTTTTGCAACCGCAGAAGAATCTCCCGGCAAAACAATAAGGTTAAAGAAAAACGAGGTTCCTCATCGCTTTCAGAGTATTTTTAACCATACCCATGATACCTATCTATTTAAAGAGTACCGCGGAATGGGATCGGTTGCCGCAATGAAAAAAGGGACAAAAATAAAATCGGAGGACGAATTTCATGGTAATAATTACAAAGACAGAGTTTTGGTTGCAGAAGGCGTAGAAGGAATGGTTCCAATTAAAGGAACTGTAAAAGAATTATTAGATCAGGCAATTGGAGGAGTAAAATCCGGAATGTATTACGTTGGAACAAAAAATATTAAAGAGCTTTGGAAAAAGGCAAAATTTATTCAGATTACCCAGGCTTCTCTTACGGAAAGTCATCCACACAGCATTTTTATTACAAACCCGGGTAAAAACT
>PFRF01000044.1:0-20933 GCA_002788395.1 Candidatus Levybacteria bacterium CG_4_9_14_0_2_um_filter_35_21
AATGTTTAAATGTTTTAAAATTTAGATTTGATTAGAAATTAGAAATTAGGATTTAGAAATTTTAAAGTTATGTGTAATATTATCCCCGGAATTTTAGAAAAAGATTGGCAGTCAATCGAAACAAAAATAAACCAAGTAAAAGATTTTTCTAAAGCAATCCACATAGATATAATTGACGGAAAATTTGCCGAAAACCAAACTTTTTTAGACCCTAAGCCTTTTGCAAAATATACAAAAGACTATTTATTTGAGCTTCATATGATGGTTGAAGAGCCGGTTAATTACTTAAAGCCTTTTGCTGATGCAGGTTTTAAACGTTTTTTGGGACATGTCGAAAGAATGGAGAGTCAAGAAGAATTTGTTGCTCGTGGTCAAATCTTTGGAGAAGTAGGACTGGCAATTGACGGACAGACCTCGATAGATGCAATAAAAGTAAATTTGGAAGATCTTGATGCAATTTTAATTATGACCATTAAAGCAGGGTTTTCGGGACAAGAATTTACAGAAGAGTATCTTACAAAAATTGAGCTACTTAAAGAAAGATTTAAAAATGAAAAAATTTTAAAAACTCCAGCCTTGGAAGTCGATGGAGGTATAAATGAAAAAACTATTGTTTTAACAAAAGATAGTGGAGCTATTCGTTTCGTCTCAACCAGCTACATCTTTAAAGGTAATCCATTAAGTCAATTTGAAAAATTAAAATTATTGAGTCGGAGATAGAGTTGCGCTTGGCGAAGCAAGATATGCACTGCAAGAAGTTAAGTTTTCAGTTCCCTTAATAAAATATTCGATATATCCGTTGCATGGTTTAGCTATAACATCAGAGGGCACTTCCATTCTTTTATTTTTATTCTTTGCTAGTATTAATTTTGTTATTTTATTCCAAATAGGAGCGGCGCCGGTTATACCGGATGCTAAGCTTTGGTTCATTGGTTGATTATTGTTATTTCCAACCCAGACGGAAACGACAAAAGAAGGGGTAAATCCAAATGTCCAATTGTCTCTTTTATTGTCCGAAGTACCAGTTTTTACGGAGACAGTATGATTGGGGATATTTAACTCGGAATTAAGACCAAATTCAATAGCCCTTGCTCTATTATCGGCAAGAATGTTAGATATAATATATGCTACAGCCGAATCTAAAACCTGTTCTCCGTTTGGATTATTTTTTTCTTGGATAATGTTGTTTTTATAATCGGTAATTTTCAGAACAGGATTTAGATCTATTCTTTTCCCCTGATTTGCAACAGTTCCGTAAACAGTTGCCATATCTACCATTTTTGTTTCCGCTGCGCCTAGAGTAATGGAAAGTCCATAGTTTTTAGGGTCATTCCAGGTAGTAATTCCCATTCTTCTACCCATTTCTATCATGGACGGAATTCCAATCTGATTTAGAGTCTTTACGGCAGGAATATTAAAAGAATTTGCAAAAGCAATCCTAAGTGGAATTTTACCGTGAAATCTTCCGTCATAGTTTACAGGAGAATAGGATCCCCAAGGATTGGGATAGGTTACAGGAGAGTCATCTAGGATTGTGGCTGCCGTAAATCCGTTTGAAAGAGCAGTGCTATAAGTAACAACTTTAACACTTGATCCAGGTTGGCGGAGGGATGTTGTTAAATTGACGTTCCCGCTATTTTGATCGTTATAATTTTTGCTTCCAATCATTGCTAAAATGTCGCCGTTTGTCGGATCGGTTACTAGGGCAGCGGCATTGCCGAAGTTAAAAGTAGATCCTTCTTTTACTACTTCATCGCTTACAATTTTTTGTAATTCATCTTGTAATTTTAAATCAAGGCTGGTTTTAACTATCAAACCACCCTTTTCTACCATTGGTAATCCATAGGTTTTTACTAAAAGATCCTTAACGTACATTATAAAATGCGGTGCGTGTATAGGGGTTTGTAATGGTTGAAAAATCAGATCTTCTTTTTCCGCTTGCCTCCTTTGATTTTCGGTAATATATTTTAAATCCTTCATTCTTGCTAAAACTTCTTTTTGTCTTTTTTTCCAAAGTTCAGGATGTTCCCCATAAGGAGTATAGATACTTGGAGCCCTGGGTAACCCGGCTAAAAATGCCGATTCTGCTAAGGAGAGATCTTTAGCATTTTTATTAAAATAAACTTCGGAAGCTGCTTCTACCCCCCATGCAGTGCCTCCATACGGAACTTGATTCAAATACATTTCTAAAATTTGGTTTTTACTGTAAATTCTTTCTGCCCAAAAAGCCAAAATAATTTCTTTAATTTTCCGGTTAATACTTTTTTCCGGTGTAAGAAGAGTAGATTTAATTAATTGTTGTGTTAGGGTAGATCCTCCTTGTAATGGCTCTCCCGAAAGGTCCGCAATGGTGGCTCTAATAATCGCCATAACATCAAAGCCGGGATTTTTGTAAAAATCTTTATCTTCTATTGCAACAGTTGCATTTTTTAAAGAACGAGGGATAGAGGATAGGGAGATAATCGTGCGGTTTTGATTAGCATAGATTTGGTACATAAGAATACCGTTTCTGTCATAAATTTTGGTAGTTTGAGCAATTTCTCTGGAAGTTAACTCATTGGGGTTAGGAATATTGGTAAGAAATAAAAAGACAAGGATTGGTAAAAAAATAAATACTAACGAAAAAAAACTACCGATGAAAAAATATTTAAATTTAATTACAAAAGGAAGAGAATAAGAAGCCATTTTTTTTATTCTTTTTAACTTGCGGTTTTTTAGGCTTTTCTTGGCAAATGTAGAAGTACTTTCTGTTAAAACAAATTTTGTCTGGGAAAAAAATATAAGTATAAAATTTTTTATTTTTAATATTTTTGCTACTACTTTTCTAACAATTCCTTTAATATTTTTTTTAAAAAAATAGATAATAGATTTTATTTTAAAAACCCTTTGTCCGTAAAAGAAGCGAAATTTAACTCTTTCTCTTTTTAGCTGTAATTTTATTTTTTTACCGTTCTTTTGAGTTTTTGCACTAAAAAGAAAAAACGGTTTTATAAATAAGAAAATAGAAACACTTATAATCCGCTTAATAAAGTAAAAAGCTAAAATAACGGAATCACCAATCTTAATTAGCGTTTTTATTATAAAAACAATAATGTCTAGAATTAGTTCCATAAGTTTTTGAGGCAGCTATCACGAAAATTATAAAAGCAAATTTAGGGTTGCCAAATTATACTATTGAACCTGATTTTTTGAAAGAGGCAATCTAACTTCCGGGAGTTGGAGTTGGGGATGGCGTAGGATGTGCACAATCAAGGCAATAACGGTCTCCGGTTGGGTCAACAATAATTTGAGACTCTTTTAGTTCGAGATTATCTGTTTTCCCGGGAGGGGGCATGGCTTTAGTGTCTTTATCAACCCAAATATTTTCCTTTTTTATTCCCAGATTGTTACCTTCGGTACCTTTAACAAAAAATTCAAACCTAGTTTGACATGTTTGTTGTCCTGCATCTTTTTGCGGGTCTTGTCCCGGTTGATTTTGTGGAGGCAAAGAGCCGCTTAGTCCACAAATTGCTTTTTGGATTACATCCGCGGGCTTTTGCATTGATTCATCAGGTTTATCTTTTAGGAGATAAGTCATAATTACGTTCCAAATAGGAGCGGCACCGGTTATACCCGAAGCAAGTCCACTCATTGGCTTGTTGTCATTATTTCCGACCCACGTTGATACGACAAAAGAAGGGGTGTATCCAATAGTCCAATTATCCCTAAAATCATTAGTAGTACCTGTCTTAACAGAAACGATTTTATTTGGAATTTTAAGCTCGGAATTTGGACCAAATTCAATCATTCTGGCATTATTATCGGCAAGAATATTTGAGATTATAAATGCAACTCCCGGAGGCAAAACTTTCTTGCCAAAAATCGGATTTGCCGGTGGTTTATATTCCTCGAGAATTTTTCCGTTTCGATCGGTAATTTTTAATATTGGATGAAGGTCAATTTTATATCCTCCATTTGCAAAAACTCCAAATGCCTGAGTCATATCAAGCATTGTCACTTCTCCTCCTCCCAAGGTTAATGATAGTCCATAATCATCGGGATCTTTAAAGGTTGTAATTCCCATTGCCGATGCGGTTGCAATCATGGAAGGTATTCCGTTTACTTTAAGCATTTTAACAGCAGGAATATTAAAAGAATTTCCCAGTGCATAACGCATTTGTACAACTCCGTGAAATCTCCTGTCGTAATTTACCGGACAATATTGTTTTCCTCCCTGATTAGGAAAACAGGTTTGTTGGTCTACAAAAGGAGTTGCGGCGGTAAACCCGTGAATAAGTCCAACAGCATAATTAATTGGTTTTATAGATGATCCGGGTTGTCTTAAAGAGATGACAACATTTACATTTCCGTCTATTTCTTTGTCAAAATAATTTTTGCTGCCGACCATTGCCAATATTTCTCCGGTTGCAGGATTTGAAACCATGGATGCGCCATTACTAACGCTATATCTTTTTAGTTTTGCAACTTCTGTAGCAACGACATCTTGTGCAAAATTTTGAATTGGCAAGTCGAGACTGGTTGTAACTCTTAAACCACCTTCATCGATAATCTTTTCTCCATATTTTTTAATTAGCAAATCTTTAACATATAAAACAAAATGCGGGGCTTTTATTTCGTTAGAAAATTTCTTGTATGCCAGCTCCTCTTTAAAAGCTTTAGTTGCCTGGACCCTAGTGATGTAGCCTTCTTCGGTCATAGCGTCAAGAACCTGTTTTTGTCTTTTTTTGGCAAGTTCCGGATGTGATCCAAACGGCGAAAAAGTTGTTGGAGCTTCAGGTAAACCTGCTAAAAGAGAACTTTCCGATAAATTTAGATCTTTAGCATGTTTTCCAAAATAAGTTTGAGCTGCTGCTTCAATACCCCAAGCAGTTCCGCCGTAAGGAGTTTGGCTTAGATACATTTCCAGGACTTGATTTTTAGAATATAAAAGCTCTGTTGCGTAAGCTAAAATTACCTCTTTTACCTTTCTGGTAATTGTTTGCTCTTGGCTTAAAAGACTATTTTTAACTAGCTGTTGGGTTAAGGTGGAACCGCCCTGAACTTGTTTATGAAAAACGGTTGAAACAAAAGCTCTGGCAATTCCTCTTAAGTCAATAGCGCCATGTTTATAAAAATTTCTGTCTTCAATGGCAATTGTTGCCTGTTGCATTTGTTTAGGGATTGTTGAGAGGGAAACGCTTATTTGATCTTTTTCCCTATAAATATTAAAAAGAAGCGTTCCGTTTCGATCGTAAATTTGCGTGGATTGGGGAGAATGGGAATTACTTAGCTTGGTCGGAGAAGGAAGATTTTTAAAGATAAAATAGAATAAAAGTCCAAAAATTAAGATTAATAGAACCGGAATTTTCCAATACTTTAGAATTGGAAAGGTTTTTACTTTCTCTTTTTTAATAATTTGTTTCATCTTAATATAATACCATTGGCGCTTACGCCTGACAACAATAACCGACTTAATGTATAATGAATTAGTTTTATGAATAGCATTTTATCTTCATTTTTTTTCCAGATGCAAGGTTTTAATTGGGTAGATATTCTAATAATAGTAGTAATCTTATTTTATATTTTGGAAGGATACGCACTTGGTTTTCTAACAGCCTTAGCCGATTTAATTAGCTTTATTTTGGCTTTTTTTGCGGGTCTTACTTTTTACGGTGTATTTGGAAACTTACTAGTTAAATTTTTATCTATTCCACAAGGGTTTGCCAAAGCGGTAGGATTTTTTATAGCAGCATTTATAGTTGAAATTCTGGCAACGATTTTTTTAAAAAAAATTGTTAATTCTTCTTTTCAGGCAGATGTTATAGATAAAAATCCTGTTTATAAACGGATAAATTTGTGGCTTGGAATAATTCCGTCTGTTTTTTCGGGAATTATTCTTTCTACTTTTATTTTAACCCTAATTGCTACCTTGCCTTTCTCAATTTTTTTAAAAAAATCCGTTTTGAATTCGCAAATCGGGAGTAGATTAGTAAATAGCACGGGAGGTCTATCAAAAGACATAAATAATATTTTTAAAGGGGTAGCCAATGATGGTCTTGCTTTTTTAACGGTTGAGCCAACAGGAAATGAGTCGGTCAAATTAAATTTTAAACTTAATAATTTTACCGTAGATAATATTTCCGAAGAAAAGATGTTTGAAATGGTTAATAAGGCAAGAAAAAGCAATATGACAGATACGCTTGTTCTAGACGATAAACTGACCGATATTGCCAGGAAACATTGTAAAGATATGTTTAGAAGAGGTTATTTCTCCCATTATACTCCGGATAATGTTTCGCCATTTGATCGTATAGCTCAAGCGGATGTTCTGTTTGATTTTGCAGGGGAAAATTTGGCCTTTGCGCCGAATGTAGATCTTGCCATGGACGGACTTATGAAAAGTCCCGGACATAAGGCAAATATTATGTCTAATAATTTTGCTAGAGTAGGCATTGGAATTATAGACGGGGGTATATACGGAGAAATGTTCTGTCAGGAGTTTGCGGATTAAAATAATAATGGAAAATTGAAAATTGACAATGGATAAAAAAATAATAATGAAAAAGAGATGAAATTAAGGATACCGCAAAAAAGTGATATTTTTGGAAAAAAGGTAATAGTTCGTGCGGACTTGGATGTTCCGTTAACAGATCAAAATTCAATTAAAGATGATTCCAGATTAAGAGCGGTTTTGCCAACTATTAATTTTTTGTTGGAAAACAATGCAAGGGTAATTTTAATCGGACATTTGGGTCGGCCGGATCCGAATTCAAAATTCAAAATTCAAAATTCAAAATTTAGTTTGAGGCCGGTTGTTGATTGGTTTAATCAGGAATTAGGAATTAGGAATCAAGATCTAAGAATAGAAAAAATTGGAGAGTTTGAAGGGTGGAAAGTAAATGATAATTTTTGTGTTTTAGAAAATATAAGGTTTTACAAAGAAGAAGATCTCTCGATAAGCTCAGGGTTGGAATTTGCAAAAAATCTGGCAAGTCTTGGGGAAGTTTATGTAAACGATGCATTTGCTGTTTCCCATAGGGTCCATGCGTCTTTGGTCGGAATTCCAAAATATTTGCCACATTTTGCAGGTCTGAGGCTCTTAAAAGAGATGGAAGTATTATCAAAAGTTTTAGTAGATCCGCTTCGGCCTTTAGTTGTAATAATTGGTGGAGCAAAAATAGAAACAAAATTACCGCTGGTTGAAAAAATGCACAAAATTGCAGACTATATTTTAGTTGGAGGAGAAATTGCCGAACAAGATAAAATTCTCTTAAAAGTTCAAAACGAGAAAGTTACTAGCAGAAAGACGGTCTTATTAGTTGCGGATTTGCTAGAAAATGGAAAAGATATTACAGAGAAAAGTGCGGAAAATTTTAAACAAATAATAAATTTAGCAAAAACAGTGGTTTGGAACGGACCGATGGGAATAACGGAAAGTTCAAAGTTGGAAGATACGGAAAGAGGAACAAGGATTCTAGCAGAAGCATTGGCAAAACGATCAAGTTATAAAATTGTTGGGGGAGGAGATACGGTAGCTTACCTTAAAAAAGTAAATCTTTTAGATAAATTTGATTTTGTTTCGACCGGCGGAGGGGCAATGCTTGACTTTTTATCCGGCGAAAAACTCCCGGGAATAGAGGCGCTTACTACTTAGATATTTTCCTCTTGAAGAGAGCTGTTTTTACAGTTATACTATAAAATATGATACGGGTTGCGATTAACGGGTACGGAAGAATCGGGAGAATTGCCCATAGGGTGATTTTAGAAAGATTTTTTAACGATGTAGAAGTGATCGCTATTAACGCCGGTTCCTCGACTGACATTAAAGGCTGGATGTATCTTCTAAAATACGATTCCGTTTATGGTCCTATTCTCAACCTTGAAATTGGATCAGAGCCTATAGATACACAATTTGCAATAAAAGATCAAATTGGTAATTTAGTTATCGAAGGAAAAAAAATTCCGGTTTTCTCTCAAAAAAACCCAAGTCTTTTACCATGGAAAGATCTAAATGTAGATGTTGTAATTGAGTCTACCGGACATTTTGAATCCGAGGAGAAACTTAAAGCACATATTAATGCAGGAGCAAAAGCAGTAATTTTATCCGCTCCTGCTAAACAAGAAAATCCTTCGATAGGTTCCCTTCAACAAGGCTCAGTACAAACAGGACAAGGTGTTCCAACCTACATTCTTGGAGTTAATGCTATTAATTATCAAGGTGAGCAATTAATTAATAATGCATCTTGTACAACGAATTGCATTGCGCCTGTTGCAAAAATCATGGTGGATATTTTTGGGGTGGAAAAAGCAATGATGACAACAATTCATGGGTATACTTCGGACCAGAAGCTCGAAGACGGCGGACATAAAGACTATAGAAGAGCAAGGGCAGCCGGTTTAAATATGATTCCCACTTCGACAGGGGCAACAATTGCGACCGCTCAAACAGTGCCGGAGTTGTCAGGGATCTTTGCCGGACTTTCGGTTAGGGTTCCTATTCCGGTCGGTTCTCTTGCCGACTTTACGTTTGTTTTAAAAAGAGAAACTACAAAAGAAGAAGTTAACACTGTTTTAAAACAAGCAGCACAAAGTACATCTTTTCAGGGGATACTGGAGGTTACTGAAGATCCGATTGTTTCAAGCGATATTATTGGTAATGCCGCATCTTCGATTGTTGATTTATCTTTAACTCAGGTAGTGGGCGGTAATTTAGTTAAGATTATTGCCTGGTATGATAATGAATATGGTTATGCAAATAGACTTATAGAAGAGGTGTTAATGGTCGGAAATAAACAAGGAGAGTCTAGGATATGAGTAAATCCGAAAAGGATCTGCCCGATATCAGAATAATAACTGTTTCCGGAAGAATTGCCTCCGGTTCAACCACTCTTGCAAAAAGACTTTCCCAAATATTAAATTGGCGGCATATAGAAGGCGGAGAAATTATTTGGGAAGCTGCAAAAATAAATAGTCTTGGAGTCTGCGCAAAAGATACTAACAAAAGACCGGATAAGGAAGATGTATCTTTTGATGAATCACTTAAAAAAATACTTAAAAACCAAAAAAACATTGTTTTAGAAACAAAATTAGCCGGTTTTAATGCTCAGGGAATAGCCGGGGTTCTAAAAATTGTGGTTGTTTGCGACGATAACAAAGGAAGGGATCAAACACGAATAAGAATTGACAGATTGGTAAACAGAGAGACGTTAACAACAGAAGAGGCAAAAGAAGAAGTTATAGAAAGGGAAAAAAATGATTTAGACAAGTGGAGAAGATTATACGCAAAAGGTGATTTTTCTTGGAACTATTGGGATAAAAAATATTACGATTTAGTAATTAACACTTTTGATCATAATGCCGAAGAAAGCCTCAAAATAGCCCTAAAGGCAATTGGACATAGTTTATAACTTCAGCTTTAGAATTGGTATTTACAGCTATGTTATAATACGGTCACAAATGAGCATTGATTATTTAGGATTCTTAAAGGAAGTTGGAAAATCAAAAAGACTTTTAAGGAGTGGTTGGATTAGAGAAAAAGTTAATGATCCGGAAAGTGTTGCAGAACATTCATTTAGAGTTGGAGTCTTAGCCATGGTTTTGTCCGATGCGATAAAAGTAGATAAGGATAAACTTATTAAAATGGCCCTTTTACATGATTTAGCAGAAATTACAACGGGAGATGTCATAACTGAGCGTTGGGCGATTCTTGACATAAAAAAACGGGACGAGAAAGAAAAAGCGGAAAGGGAAAGCATTTATAGGTTTTTCCAGAAAATTAGTGAGGGAAAAAAATACCAGTTAATTTTTGACGAAATGATTAACAGAGTTACCCCAGAAGCAAAGATTTTTTGGCAGCTTGATAAACTGGAAATGGCAATACAAGCTTATGAGTACGAAAAAGAACAAAAGATTAATTTAGAAGAATTTTTTGAAACTTCAGAAATGTATATTAGGCATCCTTTGCTGCGTCAAATATTTAACGACCTTTTAAAATTAAGAAAAAAGAGGTAATAAATTACCAATAAATTATATGAAAGTTCAAGACGTAATGTCGTCAAGAGTTGATCTTGTTTTTACAGACACCTCTGTTAGGGAAGTGTCCAGGTTAATTTTTGGTAAAGGGGTTAATGGAGTTCCTGTTTGTAACGGAAAAAAAATTGTTGGGTTTATTACAGAAAGAGATATCTTAGCCAAATTTTATCCCAGTATGCAGGAATATATAGAAGATCCCGTACATTTTCGTGATTTTGAAGATATGGAAAAAAGAGTAGCTGAAGTATTAAGTCTAACTGCAGACAAAATAATGAGTAAGAATCCTATTATGGTAAGTTTAGACGCACCACTCCTAAAAGCTCAATCGATTATGTTTATTCAGAAGGTTGGGAGATTGCCGGTAGTTGATAAAAAGCTCCATTTGGTTGGAATTTTGTCCAAAGGAGATATCTTTAGGACAATCGTTGGAGGAGAGCTTGAAAAAGAAGAAAGTTTTTATGATTGGATGGCGGGATATTACGATGTTTTTAACGATTGGGACCAAAGACTTTTTCAGGAATTACCTAATTTAATAAAGCTTTTAAAACGCGAGAAGGTTAGAAAAGTCATCGATGTGGGATCAAGTACAGGAGAACACATTATGGCTCTTGCAAAAGACGGATTCGAATTAGTGGGGCTTGATGCAAGTGCCGTCATGCATAAATATGCAACAAAAAAACGAGAAAAACTTCTGGAAAAAATTAAGGGAAAAGTAAAATTTATTAAGGGAAACTATAGAAGCGTCACTCATCAACTAGATAGAGACTTTGATTGCGCAATCTTTATGGGAGATGCGCTTGCTCACGTTAAGGAAACAGATCCCAATATCATTGAGAATATTGCCGGTATTTTAAAAGAAAGAAAATCAATGATGATTTTTCAAATAATAAACATGGAAAAGATTTTTAAGAAAAATAATGGATTTAAGGATTTTGTAGTAAGGGATTTGCCCGGTAATCATAAGATTGCCTTTTTAACTTATTATACAAGAAGAAAAAAAGGAAAAAATAATATTAGCACCAGGGCAGTTTTTGAATTTGATGGCGAAAAATGGTCGGAAAAGGGAGTTCATACAAAAAAAATTGTCGAGATCACTAAAGAAAGTTTACAAAAAACCTTAGAGAAGCTGGGGTTTTCAAAGATTACTTTTTATGGATCAGATAGTTTTGATTTATTTAAGGGAAAGTTTGATCCGAAAGAGAGTGATTGGTTGAACGTAGTTGCTAAAAGATAAATGAAAAAATTATTAGTTGTTTTTTTTACCCTCTTAATATTTTTACTAAGTTTCCAAACGGCTTTGGCAGAGAAGACAATGTCTCCAAATCCAGCCGCAACAATGGATAATTACGAACTTCCTTATCCGGGACTCTTACCAGATCATCCTTTATATTTTTTAAAAATGACAAGAGATAAAATTATCGGCTTCTTTATTTCCGATCCGATAAAAAAAGCAGAATTTGACATATTGCAGTCGGATAAAAGATTAAGCGCGGGAGTTTACCTTTTAAATAAAAAATCCCCAAAAAGTCAAGAAATGGCAGTAATTACTTTTTCTAAAGAACAAAATTATTATGACGATGCAATTACAAAAATAGCGTTGGCAGAAAAGCAGGGGATGAATACAACTGACATTAAGACAAAAACAAAAACATCACTCAAAAATTTTAAAGCGGTTTTGGAAAAAGCAAAGGATAAAGTTTCAAGTAGTTTTAAACAAAAAATTATCGAAGAAGAAAAAATTATCGATGAATTTCAAAATAAGGCGATTCTAAAAAAATAACAACGTAAGCAATTTTTTTTACGTTAGAACATATTTTTTACTCCGATTAATAGCTCCTAATTTATCTTTTCTTTAAGTTGCCGGATTATTAAGTAAGTTAAACTAAATTTGAGGCTAAAAATAAGGCTGATCTTCTTTGACCCAGTTATTAATAGTTGACAGGGTAGATCTAGGGTTTTATCATTTGTCTTAGCACTAGATATAGTGAATTTGGAAAAAGGAATGAATATATCTAGCGTTTGACAATATGAAGTGTCCATACTGCGGGAGTAAAGAAACAGAAGTCGTAGAAACAAGAGACAGTGAAGATCTGGAAACAATTAGAAGGAGAAGATCATGTTTAAAATGTGAGAAAAGGTTTACGACTTACGAAAGAGTAGAGAATGTAACATTGGTAGTAATTAAAAAAGAAGGAAAGCGCGAGCAATTTAACAGAGATAAATTAAAAAACGGAATAATCAGATCTTGTGAAAAAACAACAGTTTCCGTAGAACAGATCGAAAAAATAGTAACCGAAATAGAAATGGAATTAAGAGGAGCAGATTCCGTAGAAGTAGAAAGTAAAAAAATAGGACAATTAGTTGCGACAAAACTTAAAAAGTTGGACAAAGTGGCATATATAAGATTTTCAAGCGTTTTTAAAAGATTTGTAGATATCGAAGATTTTGAAAAAGAGGTTAAAAGATTAATTAAATAAATATGAAGCTAGATGGAATAAGAGAAAAAGTATTTTTAGACAGGTACGTCTTAAAAGACGAAAACGGTGTCCCTATGGAAAAAACTCCGGAGGAAATGTGGAAAAGGGTTGCGCATGGGGTTTCGATGGCAGAAAAAAAACAAGACAGAAAAAAGTGGGAGAAAAAGTTCTATGATGCAATGCAAGATTTTAAATTTGTTCCCGGAGGAAGAATCTTAGCAGGTGCCGGAACAGGTTTTGATGTAACTTTTTATAACTGTTTTGTTCTTCCCAGCCCTCAAGATTCAAGAGATGGTATTCTAGATAATCTTAAATCAATGATTGAAATTATGGCAAGAGGCGGCGGTGCAGGGATTAATTTATCTTCCCTAAGACCACGCGGAGCAAGAGTTAAAAAAGTAAATGGTTTTTCTTCCGGTCCATGCAACTGGGCTCAGCTTTATTCAATAGCAACCCACGACATTATTCAGCAGGGAGGATCCCGCCGCGGAGCGTTAATGTTAATGCTTTGGGATTGGCACCCGGACATAGAAGAATTTGTAACGGTAAAACAGGATCTAACTAAAATAACCGGTGCAAATCTTTCGGTTTGCGTTTCCGATAAATTTATGGAGGCGGTTAAAAATAACGAAGATTGGAATTTGGTTTTTCCGGATATCACAGATAAAGAGTATGACGAAAAATGGGACGGAGTTTTAAATAACTGGATTGCCTTAAAGAAAAAAGTAAAAGTTTATAAAACAATCAAAGCAAGATATTTATGGAATCTTATTTGTGAAGCAGCGTGGAAATCTGCAGAACCGGGAATTGTTTTTATGGAACGTTATAATAAACAGTATAATAATTGGTATTGGAATACGGTCAACTGTACAAATCCTTGTGGAGAAGAAGGTCTTCCATCTTGGGGTGTCTGTAATTTAAGCTCTCTAAACCTTTCGGCTTTTATAAAAAATTATTCCGTAGATAGAGCAGGAGAAATGGACTATAAATCCCTTGCCGAACACGCTAAAATCGGTGTTAGACTTCAGGATAACGTTATAAATATCGATAGTTACGCCTTTCCACAAATAAGAGAGGTGCAATTAAATGGGGAGAGAAGGATTGGTCTTGGAACAATGGGTCTTGGAGACGCATTAATTAAAATGCATCTTCGCTATGGATCGGAAGATGCCTTAAAAGTGGTTGAAAAAATATTTAAAACTATAAGAGATGCTGCTTATGAAGCTTCGACAGAGCTTGCAAAAGAAAAAGGAGCTTTTCCAAAATTTAATTCTCTAAAATATTTAAAAGGCTATTTTATTAAAAAACTTCCCGACCAAATTAGAACAAAAATTAAGAAGAACGGAATTAGAAATTCGCTTCTTCTCCAAGAGGCACCAACCGGGTCAACAAGTCTTTTGGCAGGAGTATCTTCCGGGATAGAACCAATTTACGAATTTGAATTTACCAGAAGAGATAGGCTTGGAGAGCACAAAATTTATCACCCTCTTTATAAAGAGTGGAAAGCTGCCTATCCGGACACAAAAAGACCTGATTATTTTGTTTCGGCAAACGATTTATCTCCCGAAGATCATGTTAAAGTTCAGGGAACTATTCAAAAATATGTTGACGCGTCAATTTCTAAAACAGTTAATGCTCCTAAAACACATACGGTAGAAGATGTTAAAAAACTTTATGAACTTGCATACGAGTATGGATGCAAAGGAATTGCTTATATGAGAGAGGGTTCAAGGGAAGGAGTTTTAACCCGCGAAGAAACAAAAAAAGAGGAAGCGGTTCCTGTAATAGCTCCGGCTAATTCGGTTATACCAAGACCGTATATGGTTCAAGGATCGACTTATTTAACCGAAACTCCTGTTGGTAAAACCTACGTTACGATTAACCACGATATAAACGAAGAGCCGTTTGAGGTATTTATAACAGTTGGCAAAAGTGGATCGGATGTAGCGGCAATGGCCGATGCGCTTGGCAGAATGATTTCCCTAAATCTTAGGCTCAATGGTCAGCTCCCCCCAAGAGAAAGAATAAAGAAGGTTGTTGCTCAACTTATTGGAATTGGTGGGACTAAAAGCGTTGGTTTCGGAGGAAACAAAGTTAGGTCTCTCCCAGATGCTGTTGCCAAGGTTTTGTCGACTCATTTTTCCTTTGCGGTAAATGGTGTAGTTGAGGATAAACATAAGCATACGAATGGGAACGGGAACAATCATAACGGTGTTTCCAATGGTCATTTTAAGATTAAGGCAGATGCTCCTGCTGAAAAAAAAGAAGAAATAGTAATTTTAGAACAGTTGACCCTCCAAACTCCATCCGGTAATCTCTCTACAGACGGATTATCTACAGGACTTTTTGACATCTGTCCGGAATGTGGATCAGGAAGTCTTGCTTATGAAGAGGGCTGCAGAAAATGCTACAGCTGCGGTTACAGTGAATGCTAGAGCATTCAATTTCTAATTTCTAATTACTAATTTCTAAACAAATTCAAACTTAAAATATCAAATTTCAAAAAAATTAGGATCTGAATGTATGAAAATTTATACCAAAACAGGGGATAAAGGACTAACTGTTTTAGGAAACGGAAAAAAAGCGACCAAATCAAGTCTTAGAGTGCAAGTTTACGGAAATATTGATGAACTAAACTCTACAATTGGAGTAATAGTGTCTACGACAAGCAATAAACAAGAAGCAATAAGCAAAGAACTAATTGAGATTCAGAAAGATTTATTTGAAATTGGAGCATCACTTTCAGATTCTAAAAAGGCAGATAAGGATCTTACTGATTATTTAAAACCCAGGGTTTTAGATTTTGAAAAAATAATAGATTTATTATCAAGGGAATTGCCAAATTTAAACCACTTTATTCTTCCCGGAGGAGGAAGAAGCGGATCGTTGCTTCATCTTGTAAGGACGATTTGTAGGCGTGTCGAAAGAAAAATAGTTGAGCTAGATAAAAATGAGACCGTAAATAAACAAATAATTGTTTATTTAAATAGGCTTTCCGACCTCTTGTTTGTTATGGCAAGATCTGTTAATTTAAAAGAAAAGAAAAAGGAAATAGTTTGGTTTAAAAAATAGTTAGGGTGAAGTCGGTGTGAATCCGATACTGTGCCGCAACTGTGAACCCGATTAAATCGGGGAAGTCAGAACCCCATTCCGCCTCATTGGCGGATAAACAAGCCTTCCGAGCCAGAAGCAATTTAATGCACTCCTCGGAAGATAGACCCAGCCTAAACTTACTTTAAAGAGCGTTTTTCGGCGGGTTTTCCAAGGAGTTTTTTTATGGGAAAAGAAACATTGGCATTTAACGAACAATTTTATAGAAAAGAAACATCATCGATAGATAAAGTAATCGAGAATGATTTAGTTTCTTATCTTGGAGAGTATAGATTTCAAGTTCCGACATATGATTACAGAATGGGTTTACAGGGAAATAAACTAACAGACCCAAATACAGGCGAATTAATGGCGCAAAAAGCTAAAAAAACAATTTTTCAAAGACAATTGAAGGGATTAAAATCAGGCAGGGAAGAAGCTGAACTAATAGGACTTTTGCGGCTTGAGCAAAAACTTTTAGAAAACCCTTTTGGAACGGCAGTATGGCTTAGTCCCAAGGGACTGGAAGAGGAAGGCTATGGGGATTATGGATTTGCTTATGTTGGCAAAAGAGACAAGGACGGAATTGCGTTGACCGCAGTTAGACTTAATGGGTCAACTCTTAATCAGTTTAATGAAGTAAAAAGAGTTTTAAATATTGAAGGTTCGGAATTTAAGACGGCGGAAGATTTTTTGGCAAACCCATGGGTAATTAAAAAGCCTGCGGATAACGTTAAGGAAATTATCAAAAAACAATTTGACGCAAAGGATAATGGGGCGGGAGATAAATTAGAAAGAGCCAAAAATATTTTCGCCGGTCACTTTAAGGATTTTGTGGAAATTGTTAAACACGGTTCGGAAGAAGCTATAAAAAAAGCCAGAAATGTGATTGAAAATTTAGTAATTGAATTTATAAGAAATGGGGAAGAAAATACGCGAGAAAATATTGTTTTTCTCTCCAATTTTAGAGCTCCTGTTTTAGGAGCCGCAATGGAAATGAAAGAATACAACAAGCAGCCGGAAGTTGTTATGGGAAGCTGTGGCGCATCCGGAAAAACAGAAAGCAGTAATTTATCTTTTTTAAAATCTTCTTACACCAGCACGAGCAGTTTGGATTCGGACGAATTTGGTTCGTTAGCTTTTAAATGTCCTGTGTGTGGTGTTGTTAACGTTCGACCAAGAGGAGAACTTTTATCAGCTTGTCAACACTGTAATAGCTCGGAAGTTATGTGCGAATAGAATTTAGCTTCAATTTACTTGTATTCTAATTAGTGGTATCATGGTTTATATGGATAATCAAGCTCAGAATCACACTCCTCAGCAGGTTCAAGATTTGCAGGATAATCAACAGATTCAGCCTCAAGTAATCCCTATGCCTCAAACGGGTTTACCGCAAAAAGAAGCAGAGCCAATTGCACAAAAAGAAACGTTTGTAAAAATCTCGGAAGAAGAGCCAATAATACACCCCGAAGTGAAAGAAGCGGGGGTAGAAAAGGTTTCGGACAAGTTACGGCTTGAAGAGGAACATCTGAAAGCAGGGATTGAGCACGCCAAAGAATCGACCCCTGTTAAAACAGAACCATCCGATGAAGTTAGTTTCCCAATGACTACTCAAAAAGCAAACGAAATAGTTAAAAGCAAAAAAAGTATTAAAAATTCAATTCTTTGGCTTGCAACATCGGTTCTAAGACAAATAAAAATTATCGGTAAAGGGAAAAAATAAAATGATTAACTTTTCTTCCGAGCAAATGAGCACATTTTTGGTTTCCTTTGCACTGGGACTTACTCTTTCGGCAAGTATAATATTGTCTTTGACAGCACTTGGATATTTAGTAATTATTTGGTACAGACATAGAGATAGAGAAAAGAATTCGATTGATTCAACGCTTCTTCAGGTTTTGCTTCCGCGTGATAACGAAATAAAAATTGATGCGGCAGAACAGCTCTTCTCGAGCCTGGCCGGACTAAGAAAAAGTGGGAAATTAAGCTTTCTAAAAGTTCAACCCCATATTGCCTTTGAAATTGTTGGCATGCCTCAGGATATCCGTTTTTACGTTAATACGCTAAACAAGTATCGGGATTTAGTAGAAAAACAAATTAACGGAGCGTACCCGGATGCCGAAATAAAAGCCGTTAATTTAAAAAACAGAAAAAACGATTATACCTTTGGAAATGAATATAATATTTTTTCCGAGCAGGGTAAGGTTGCTTTTAAGAGCCTAAGGCTTAAGACCTCCGATTATATGCCTATTAAAGTCTTTAAAGATTTACCAACCGATCCTCTTTCTTCTCTTACTTCTGTTTTGGCAAAAATGACAGAGGGGGAGGGGGCAGCGATCCAGATTCTAGTTGAGCCGGCAGATTCTAAATGGAAAAAAAACGGTAGAAATTATATTACCCACACAAAAAAAGCAGAGGCAAATCCGGAAACTGCAAAATATTCGGCAGATCCTAAGGAATTAGAAGGAATAGAAAATAAAATAGGTAAACCGGGTTTTAATACGGTTATTAGAGTAGTTGTTTCATCGAGCACCGTTGAAGCTGCCGAGGCGCATTTAAGTAATATTGTGAATGCATTTACACAATTTACTGGAGCAAACTCGTTTACTAAAAACAAGCATATGCTAAAGGGCTTGTTTATGACTGATTTTATTTACCGTTATATGCCAATGCGTGGACAGACTTCAGTTTTATCCAGCGAAGAATTAGCAACTATTTTTCATTTTCCCAATAAGTCTGTGCAAACACCGCATATTTTTTGGTTAAATTCTAAACGGGCTCCTGCGCCTGCTCAAATTCCCGAATCAGGATTATTTTTAGGTATGAGCACTTTCCGGGGTCTGTCAAAAAATGTTTTTATGGAAAGAGACGATAGAAGAAGACACATGTATGCAATTGGAAAAACCGGTGTCGGTAAATCGGAATTTTTAAAAGACATGATCTTACAGGATATTAGAAATGGGGAGGGAGTTTGTTTTATAGATCCTCACGATACTATAGAAAAACTTTTACCGTTAATCCCTCCGGAAAGAGCAGAGGATGTAATTCTTTTTGACCCATCCGATTTGGATCGACCAATGGGACTTAATATGTTGGAAGCCAAAACCGAGCAAGAAAAGCATTATGTAGTTTCTTCCATAGTTGGTCTTATGTATAAGCTTTACGATCCAAATAAAACGGGTATTATAGGTCCGCGTTTTGAGCACGCAATTAGAAACGCAATGCTTACAGTAATGTATGAACCGGGAAGTACTTTTATAGAAGTCGTCCGTGTTTTAACAGATGCTGCCTTTGTGGAAGAAATTTTACCAAAAGTCCAGGATCCGATTATAAGACGCTATTGGACTGATCAGATTGCCCAGACAAGTGATTTCCATAAATCCGAAGTGCTGGACTACATTGTTTCCAAGTTTGGTCGTTTTGTAACCAATAAAATGATGAGAAATATTATCGGTCAATCCAATTCCGCTTTTGATTTTAGAAAAGTTATGGATGAAGGAAAAATCCTTTTAGTATCATTATCAAAAGGAAAAATAGGAGAGGAAAATTCTGCTTTCTTAGGTCTTATTTTGGTTCCCAAGATTTTAGTAGCGGCAATGAGCAGGCAAGATATTCCGGAAGAAAAAAGACGCGATTTTTACTTATATGTAGATGAGTTTCAAAATTTTGCAACACCTGATTTTGCCCAAATTTTGTCCGAAGCCAGAAAATACCGTCTTAATCTAATAGTTGCTAATCAGTTTATTGGGCAAATGGACGAGGAGGTTAAAAACGCTATTTTTGGAAACGTTGGAACTCTCGTTTCTTTCCGTGTCGGAGTAACCGATGCAAATTATCTTCAGCACGAATTTCAACCTGTGTTCTCGGAGGCGGATTTAATTAATATTGACCGTTTTAATGCGTATATTAAAACTCAGGTTAGGGGAGAACCGGTTCCACCTTTTTCTATAGATTTAACCCGAGATCTTACTCAGGAGAAATCAATGGAGAATCCAAGGGTGGCGGAATTAATCAGAGAGCTTTCAAGGCTCAAATATGGTAAGGATATGAACACAATCGAAACAGAAATAGGCTCCAGGGCGAGACTCTAGGAAAGCATCAGAAGGGTCAAAAGAGACAAATGGAACAAAAAGATCAAAAAGGATATCATAAGCTTCTTGTTTGGCAGAGAGCTAGAGAATTGGTTTTGCTGGTTTACCAAAAGACTGAAAATTTTCCAAAAGCAGAAGAGTTTGGATTAAAAGGACAATTGAGAAGAGCTTCTGTGTCGGTTGTCTTAAATACTGTTGAAGGATACAGAAAATCTTCTATAAAAGAATATCTCCATTTTTTAAACATTGCAGACGGTTCGCTTTCGGAGCTTGAAGCAGCATTAGAAATTACTTTAGACTTATCCTTTTTAACAAAAGAGGATTACGAGCTTTTAGAAGCTAAGCGAAGAGAAGTTGGGTATTTACTTTTCCGCTTAATTAAAAGTCTTAAAAAATAAACCTTTGTCTCCTTTGTCCCAGCTTAGCTTGTCTCAATTGGTGCCTTTTGGTACAATTACTTCATGCGTCTGTAGCTCAGCGGTAGAACCGCCTTCGCATAAAGCTTCGGCGAGCAAGGCGCTTTTGGAGCTGTAGTTCATCGGTTAGAACGCGACTCTTATAAAGTCGATGCAGATGGTTCGACTCCATCCAGCTCCACAGCTTGGTTCGCTTGCCCTTCCGTAGTTTTGACGAAGGAGGGATTCCAAGCAGACGCACAACAATTAAAAGTACCAAGCGAGACAAAGGCATCAGAAGTATCAAAAGCGGAGGAAAATTATTTAATACCCTTTCTGATCAGGATGTGTTAAAGTTTAAAATGGAATGAAATATAAATCTTCAATAGCACTCTTTTCCCTTCGAATTGCTCTTGGATGGTTGTTTTTTTACTCCGGATATTCAAAATTAACCGCAGTTGGTGGATTTTCGGCAAAAGGATTTCTTCTTAATTTACACGGACCATTTTCTGCTTTTTATCTGCCTTTGGCAGGGAATCCTGTTGTTGACCAGCTTGTAATTTGGGGTGAAATTTTAATTGGAATTTGTTTAATTTTGGGACTTTTAGTGCGTTTTGCGTCTTTTTGGGGAATAATTATGATGTTTTTGTTTTATTTTGCCGGTTTCCCTCCCGTACACGCCCTCTTAGTAAACGAGCACATTATTTACATTTTAATTTTTATATTCTTAATGGCTTCAAACGCCGGTCATCTCTGGGGACTGGACAAAAAACTGGAAAAACTCCTTCCTCAATTTAAATCCCTGATGGGCTAACAGAATTCAGAATTTAAGCAAACTATTTCCTCTTGCATTTTTATTTTCATAATGA
>PFRF01000044.1:20945-22546 GCA_002788395.1 Candidatus Levybacteria bacterium CG_4_9_14_0_2_um_filter_35_21
TGCATTTTTATTTTCATAATGATATTTTCAGCATATGAGTTTAAAAGAACAATTGGTTTCATCTCAGCAGGAATTTTCAATGCAAAAACTAGAGAGGATAAAAGCTTATACAGCCGTTAAAGACGCAATTATTGCAAGAATAAGTAATGGTCCGAAGTATTCCGAAGACAATCCTTTTAAATCTACCGTTACACATACACATAGATTTCGTTGGAGTTCCGTAGAAACAACATTGACTTGCGGAAGAAAAGACACAAAAGAAAGTTGGATATATGTCCCTAAAGCAATAGATATTATAGCCGGAGGTACTTTTGGAAGTGATAATAAAGGAATTATTCACTATTTTTTAGATAATCATGGAAATTTACTTAAAAAAGCAAAAATTACTGACAGATTGACTCATCCATCAGAACAAAAGAAAGGCAAATTTGAATTAGTGGACGCTGAAGAAGCAAATCTGTTAGCAAGTTATATTGATAATCCCCGCGATAGAGAAGTAAGTATTCCACTCTATAAAATCTGGACAGGTAGACCTGTGGTGGCTGAAAAAGCTTAACTTTTGATACCTCTGATACTTTTGTCTCTTTTGAAACTTTTGGAGCTTATAATTCGGTGAGGATGCTTGATTCTTTGCCCCGGTCGGAAACGTATTGTAAATAGCGCTCGGTTGTAGAGAGCCTTTTGTGTCCCAATACTTTGGATAAAACAACTAGTGAAACACCATGTTTTAGATGATGAGCAACAAAAGTGTGTCTTAAATCATTCACTTTGGCATCTTTAATCTCAGCAAGCCTAAAATACCTCTCAATAGCAGTTCTAATGTTCCTAATTAAAAACGGTTTTCCGGATTTGGTAATAAAGACCGTATCTTCGGTAACATTTGGTCTAATTTTAAGATAATTGTTTAATGCTTCCTTAGCTCTTCTATTAAGAGGAACGGTTCTTTCTTCGTGCTTTTCAAAGGGGGCAACTCTTAGAGTTTCAGCTTTAATGTCAGAAAGTCTTAGACTGGCAAGCTCACCGATTCTAATTCCTGTTTGGAGAAGAAGCTCAATAACCGCATACATTCTCATGTCATTTCTGGCGGCGTCTCTCAAGGCTCTGTATTCGGTTGGATTTAAAATTCTAGGCGGGGCAAGTTGGTAAGTTGGATGGGCAACCAATAGGGAAGGATCGTCTGTTACGTACTCGTTAATTTTTAGAAATCTGTAAAAAGTCCTGGTAGAATTTATTTTTCGCGAAATAGATTTTGGGGTATAGCCTTTTTTACTCATTTTTGCCAAAAAAGCTTCAATATCTTCTTTGGTAACTTCGTGAACCTGACTTTTTTGAAGTTCTTCTAAAAAAGTCACAAGCTGATCAATGTCCTTGCCGTAGGCAACAACAGTTGAATTTGAATGGTTTTTCTCTTTTAGGAATTTAGAAAATTCTTGGTGGGCATTTCTTAGTTTAATTGGTTTCATGTTTTAGCTTACTATGATTTCTTCGTACTTAAAGCATGAGCAGAACTGAAGGTCATAATAATGTCCTATAATATCACTTAATTTGAAGTTAGTCAAGAACATGTATAGGTTACGGAGTTATTAGACAATCCTTCTCTT
>PFRF01000049.1 GCA_002788395.1 Candidatus Levybacteria bacterium CG_4_9_14_0_2_um_filter_35_21
TTACTTCAGATTACGGTCAACCATATATTTATGCTTTATTCGTCAGAAAAACTAACCCTATTTGGTACCGTGGTGGATCACTAATTAAATATGAGTTTACGGATAAAATTGATGAGGGAGATCTCACGAGAAATAACACACTTGTTGTTGGAAGTAATACTGATGAGTTGCCGATTGAAAATGCTGAGCACATAATAAATGGATCTGATGGAAAAATGAGATTTCAGATTTATAAAACAGAAAATAATTAATTATGATTCCATTTATCATTTTTCTTTTTGCATATTTAGGTTTTGGATTGTTTTTAATTTCTAAAACAAAATTAAAACTTAGTGTTCTTGAAAATTCAGTTTTAGCTATCATGTTGAGCATAGCAATTCTGTCTAGCTTAATAGGTTTGTTGGGCCAACTTCTAGGAGTTAAAAGCTATTATTTATTGCTTGTTGCTCTTCTAATCGGCTTGTTTCAAACTAAGAAAATAATTCAATATATAAAAATATTATGCCTATTATTATGGACAAATAAAATTGGTAGTTTGTTCATCCTAATTTGTATTTCTATCTTTTCAAGTACAATGATTCTTAGTGGAATTACAAAATCAGGATCAATCTCGTTACAAGAAGTTCACGATAGTACATGGCACATTGCTTTAATAGAAAATCTTCAAACTTCAATTCCTCCGCTTCATCCTTCAACTTCTTCTCTAACTTTAAATAATTATCATTATTTTTATGATATATTTTTAGCGGGATTTGCAAAATTCTCAACAATCTCTCCATTCGTTTTATATTATCAATACTCAGTAGTATTTTTATCAGTGATTTTAATATCATCGGCATATATTTTGGGCAAGAAGCTTAATGGAAAACTTTCTGGCTATTTATTAATTGGTATGACAATTTTTGCAGGTAGTTTTGCGTATCTCATTCCAATATTTAATCCAGGTCAAATGTGGCATGAATCAAGTTTTTGGGTAAGTCAAACTTTAGTTATGATTGTTAATCCACAAATTATATATACCCTAGCTACTTTATATTTATTTATTTTCCTTCTTAAGATGGCAACTGAATCTAATCCAAAAAAAATTGATTATCTTTCAATTCATACATTGCTAATAATACTAGCATCAACAAGTATTGGCTTTAAAAGTTATGCTTGGGTCATTCTGACAACCATTTATGGGTTGTTTTTACTGCTTGAATTAATTAAGTACAAATCAAAAAGTACTATATATGTTGGATTAGCTTATTTATTAGTTTCTTCACCATTAATTTGGCTAATCACTAAATTTAAAGGAGGTTCTTTTTTTTATCAACCAATGTGGTTTACAAATTCTATGATTGAAAGTCCAGATAGAGTTAACTATTTGGAGTGGAAATTTTTACAAGATCATTACCTTTTTAAAAAGAATTGGATACGATTTTATATTATTGAAATTAAAAAAGTAGCAATATTTTATTTTGGAAATTTAGGTATTCGTTCATTCTTTATTGGACTACCGATCGTTATCTTGTTAAGAAAAAAGTTTTCATTTACAAAAATAAGTTTTTATGTATTTTTTGGTTTTCTTTTTAGCTCAATTTTTCCACTAATCTTTCTTCAGAGAGGAACAGTTTGGAATTCAATTCAGTTTTGGTATTACTCCTTAATTTTTGCTAATATTTTGTTTGTAATTTTTGTTTCTGAAATAATTAAAAAGAAATCATCGTTTATAATTGGAATAATATTCACAATTATTTTTGCTTTAGCTATTCCTACTAGCGTCAAGACTATTCAAGATAAAAATCGTACGCCATATATTTTGGGTAATAATGAAGTTTTGTTTTTACAATCACTTTCATCTGATGAAAAAATTCTCATATGTCCCGAAGGATCAAATTTGTATGAAAGCTCACTAATTAGATCATTAACGCTGGCTGATATTTATTTTGCAAATCCAGGTCAGCTAGATTTGGTAGGTAGTGATTTAAAAATTAACCAAGAACTCAAAACTATATTTGAAAAATCTGACATAATTGAACTCAACAAACTGTTTGAAGCTAATGAAATCACAATGATTATTTGTAGTGATAAGGGTATGCTTGAAAAGCTATCAGCTATGGTTGATATAAACTCAATAGAGGAAATTGGAATTCTAAAAATACTTCGTAGAATGTAATTTCAGCTTATTTATTCTTATTGATTTTCCACAAATAGGATAAATATAATAAGGCTGTAGACATGCCAACGATCGACACAATTAACCCTAGTTTTCTAGTTTTAGTAGCTTCATATTTTGTGGTTACAATGTATTCTCCAGGATCGAGTTTATATGTCATCAAACCTCGGTAATTCAAATCTTGGTATTCAATCGTTACAGGATAGGTTGTTGATCCGTCATTAACATATATATTCCAACCAGGAAAGTAAAAAGTATAATCAATCATCCTTACTTCGGTATTCGCAATGATTTTATAGATTCTACTTGCATTTTTTGTTTCAATCAATTCTAGAGTTCCATCTCCTTCAATCATTTTAGCTTGCTCAGTTTTTGTTGGATATTCCTCACTATTTCCAGTCCAAACTGGATTCATGTTTATGCTATGAAGATTTGCTTGATTAAATTCATAATCTGATTCAGGCTGGGATATGTAATTTTTTCCATAAAATTGGGGGATCCTAAACCAAATAATTAAAATTACCAAAGTCAATAAAAGCTTTTTGTTTTGTAGTTTCGGAATCGTGAGCGCTAGCATTACGAAGAGACCTGGGATTAAAAATTGCAAAATATTTAAAAATCTCCAAGGATATTGAATCTGGTTTAAAATAGGTAAAGAATAAAGAAAACTAGAAATTGGCAACATTAAAATAATTGAAAATAAACACATTGCTAACCATACCGATAATTTTTTAAGGCCCTTTATCTTATTTTGTTTTTTTGAATTCTTGATTTTTAAAATTAGTACTGCAACAAAAGAAATTATTGTTATTATAAATTCGAAAGTACCGAGTTTAATGTAATTACCTCTTGGACCTGGATGACTCAAAGTGTAAAACCATGATGGATCATATAATTGTTTAATACTGAGAAATTTGTCAAGAGAAATTCCGGAATCTATCGATCCTTGAAAAAAGTATTTCATTTCAAGAAATAAAGGAATTAGATAATAGGATGCTGAAATTGTTCCTAAGGCCATTGAAGAAGATAGAATTGCAAATTGCCTGACCCAATTTTTTTTGTTCATAAAAGCAAAGAAGTAAATTGATAAGGGAATTAAAAATACTAAAATCATCATGGGGTGAGTAAGTGCAATAAAAAAAGTTCCAAAGAATAATAGAATAGCTGCCTTCAAATAATTCTTTTGGTGAATATTCCAAACACCTAAAAAGAGTATTGGAATGAATATGGAACTAATAATTTCTGGCAGAGCTCCTCTCGTGAAAATATTTAAGGATCTGTATGGAAAGAAAATAGAAAAAACAGTTGCTGTAAATGATAATGTTTTGTTGGCAAACTTTCTAAAAAAGTTATAGAATAGTAAGCTAGATAGTATCGTAGAAAAAGCTATCAACAAGATAAAAGCTGTTTCAGTTGAAAAACCAAATAAAATTAAAAATGCACCTAAATAAGCAGGAAGCTGATGTGCAAATAATGGTAAAGGCAGCCCAAAGTTAGCAAAATTATTAGACCAGGTCACTGGAAACTCTCCATCTTTTAAAGCTTGAGCAAATTGATTCATTGTCGTCATGTGAATGTGTCCATCGAAGGTGATGGGATGTCCTGAACGTAAAAATAAGTCAGAAACACTAACGAACCCAAGAAAAATTATGAGAAAAATAATGATTTTTGAACTCGATTTCATAACTCAAGTATACATTAAAAAAATGCTACAATGGATATATGAAAAAAGTTGTTTTTTTTGTAATTGTGGTCGTTGCACTATTCAGAAGTCCTGATATATCAGTAATTATAAATAGATTTTATCGCAATAATCTTTTTAATTCATTTCACTCTCAAATAATTAATGACGATTTTAATGCTGAAGATTATTGGCAATTTAGAGAAAGATTTAGCAATGGAAGTTTTACAGCTGATCAAACAAATACAAATTTCTTAGGTACTTTTAAAATAACAAATGTTAGTGATCAATTAACCACTCTTCTTTTTTATAATTCAAAACATTTGGATAGTATTGATGGCTTGTTGAAGGGAAATTTTTCACTGATATCTGAAAAAATTAAACAAGATTTTCAGGGAGAAATACTAGTTGAAACTGACAAGCTTGTATATATTCAAATTGATGACCGGAACTATATACTAGCCTTTATTGAACCAATTGATACAATGAAGAAAGTAAACGGAATGTTTGACTATAAACCAGATGAATATGAGCTTATTAAAGATTGCTCGTGGTATAACATTACTAGAATTCAGCTTTGACGCTTATGATTAAATTCCAAAAAAAGACAGTTGTCTTGTTTGTTTCATTTCTTCTAGTAGTAGTTTTTACCAGATTTTACAATCTAGCTGGGACTGCAAGATTTACTCAAGATGAATCAAGTGATCTAGCTAGAATGAATGAATATTATCAAAATAAACAAATTTCCTTGGTTGGCCCAATTTCAAGTGATAGAAGTAAGGTTTTCAGTTCATTGGGTTATTACATGCTAATGCCATTTACGGTTGCTTTTAATTTCACACCTGTTTCGCCAGTTTATGGCATGGCATTTCTTGGAACATTGACTGCGGTATTTATGTTATTTATCGCTCGGTCAGTTAATAAAAGGAAAACGATTCTGGCTGGCACGTTAATTATGATTTGGTTTCCACTTGTTTTGGTTAGTCGCTGGGCCTGGAATCCCCACTTTGTGATATTTTGGGCTTCATTTGCATTGCTAATATATCAATATAGAGCAAGAATTGGATCATGGGCATATTTATTGATAGGATTGTTTTTTGGTTTTATGTTCCACCATCATTATGTTGCTTTATTAACTACCGCTCCTTTTTTATTATTTATTTCCATTCCTTTATTAAAAAAGAAAGAGTTTAAACCAGTAATTTTATTGGCGCTAGGTTATTTGCTACCACATTTAATATTCTTATTATTTGATCTTAAGAATCCTCCAGGATTATTTTTTGGCAGATATTTGACTGGTGGAAATACTCCTCATATTGAAACAGAATTAACATTATTAGCTGCTTGGAATAATTTGGCTAGAAATATTTCAGTTTATCTAGGAGCTTTTATAGAAAATTCATTTTTAAAAACCTTGTTTGGATTTTCCATGTTATCTCTAATTATTTTGGAATTAAAAAAGAATTTTTATAGAACAATCACCTGGGTTATTCCATCGACAGCTATAATTTTTGGCGGTATCTTTCTTGATGATTTTCAAATTAGATATATTTTTTCAAGTACGGCATTTGTATTCGTTTGGTTATTATTTTCCAGAAAAGAAAAACGATCTAAGTTTCTTGCAAATTTTTGTATCTTAGTTTTAATTTTAGGTTCTTTGCTAAGTATAAAATCGCAGCTAACTTTTTCTGAAGTAACTCCTAACATGGGAATATTCACCAAAGCAAGTCAAATAATTATAGATACAGTTGCTGAACATAAACTTAACAATTCGAATGTTGCTGCTCTTTCGAGTAGCGATGATGCTCCACTAGCTGAAAGGTACAGGGATTACGTGCGAATGAAACATACTGGTTTAAGGGCAGAAAGTGAGTACGATGTTTCAGAGCATTTATTTGTAATTTCAACGGCTAATGATGAAATCTTAAGAGCTGACAAATCATATGCAATGGTTGCTTTTAAGGACAAAGTATTAAGAGGAGTCTTTGATATAGAAGATACTGAATGGAAAGTTTTTTGGTATGGTACAAAATAAAACTCAAGTTCCACTTATCTACTTAGGGATAGGATTCTTTTTACTAAATCTATT
Organism: Candidatus Levybacteria bacterium CG_4_9_14_0_2_um_filter_35_21; assembly: GCA_002788395.1. Lineage (GTDB taxonomy): Bacteria > Patescibacteriota > Microgenomatia > Levybacterales > UBA12049. Next base: position 5,929 of record PFRF01000049.1, read on the forward strand.
TTTAAAGTTAATAAACATTCAGTCGACACCACCGGCCGCAACATATGACGAAATTATTTATGTTGCCGAAGCTCAAAGTATTGTAAAATATGGAACAGATTTGACAGGTACTTGGCATCCTTGGGACCTAGAACCTTCAGATTCATATTATACCGAACTTACTAGCACTGTCTTAATTCCGGGGTTTTTATTATTTCCCAATAATCCAATCTTGGCTAGTAAATTTATTCCTTTATTACTTGGAAGTTTATTACCTGTCTTGCTTGGTTTAATTGCCTACAGATTGAGGAAAAAACAAGCAGTATTTGTGATTACTGCATTGATAGCGACACTAAACCCATGGATTTTTCAGTTTTCGAGAATGGGATATGATTCATTATTTAGCATTGGTTTTTATTCAATTGGAATGGTTCTACTTTTGTATCTAAAAAAATGGAACAAGTTGTGGTCTATGTTTTCGATATTCCTTGGCTTCTATCAATATCAAGGTCATAAGCCATTATTAGCTCCACTAATTTTAATTTGCTTTTTATTTTTATTGTTTGAGAAATATGATTTTAGAAATCTTATTAGCAATTTCAAAAAAATATTAAGTGATCGCGATATATTAGCAAGTATATTTGTGCTTATATTTTCAATATCATTAACTGTCATATATCTAATTCGTCTTCCAGGTCTTAGTTCTGGCGAAAGAATTTCTGAATTTTCACTATTCGATCAAGATGAATTAGCGAGTGCTGTAAATAAAGAAAGAAGATTATCGTTAGATTCACCTGTAACTTCAATTTTTGTAAATAAATATACGGTATTGAGCAGAACACTTGTAGGCAGATTTTTAAATTCATTTGATCCCGAGAGACTATTTATTGAAGGAAACAGAGCGGTTGATACTTTCACTGTTATGGATTACGGATATTTTCATCTCATTGATATTGGTGTTATTGCAATGGCCTTAATCTTTTTCTTTGAGAAGAAAAGAGATTATAAAGTTCTTGCATTTGTATTTTCATATATTATTATTGGAACTATTCCAAATGTGATTAGAACTGGATCTCCATGGATAATCTTTAGAGGAGGCTTTGCATTTCTTGGTTTAGTCATACTAATGGGTATTGGAGTATCATCTTTTATCAATAATTTTAAACTTTCTAATAAGGTATTACTTCTTTTAATATATATATTATTAACGATTCCATTTTTTTATGTTTACTTTGTTAGGTACCCAATTACTCATGCAACTCATACTTCTTTTTATGAAAGGGTTGTTGCTAGCTATGTTAAACGAAGCTCAGACAGAAGGATAATTATTGTTCCTGATAGGGCTGATGCAACATTTAATTATTTAATAAGTTACAACCAATTACTTAACAATGAAAATAAGAATCAAGTTATTAAAGCTGCGTCCACTAATTTTTTCGAGATTAATAATGTAAAAATTGCTAGCAGCTGTCCAATTAATATTTCTGAAGAATCAATTGAAACAACAACTTTCATATATCTTTTTAAAGAACCTTGCGAACCAAATAATATTGAAAATGAGAAAACTAAAATTAAATCATTAATTGATGGTGGTTTGATATTTCATGTTTACAACGATAAGTTGTGTAGTCAGTATAAATTAGGAACGTACCCAAACATCAAAAACAATATATTAAACGTTGAAACATTGTCTGACCAAGAATTTTGTCAAGAATTTTTTAGTAAAGATTTGTAGAAGATAAAAAATAAAATTAATCCCAATAATGATATTAGAGACACGGCCTCGCTAAATTTTCTTAATGGAGTGTAACCAGTAAATTGAATTTTGATATCGGATTGTTGTCCTGATTCCTTTGCTGGAACAGCTAGACTTAAAACCCCGCTATATTTAGGCAAATTGTCAGTAAAATTAACTTTATTGCCGTCTAGCCAAGCCTCCCAACCAGGGTAAAAAAGGCGTTTAAAAATTACTACGATATCTTTATCAGTTGAAATTAGATATTCTACTGTTGTGCCATCAAAATGAAGTATTTCTGGATTTAGTTCGGTTAAACGGTGGATTTGCTGACCATCATCTGTATATAGGAGTTCTTCTGGAAAGTTATATGGGGTTTTTGATAAGAAAGGTCTATGCTCATCAAAACTAGAACCTGTCGCAAAAGTTTGATACCAATCGAAGTCAGTTCTGGAAGTAGTTCCCTTTATTGCTATGTAAGAGTTAGCTGAAAATATTGTACCAACAATAACTAGTATTGCTAGAATATTTCTAGTTATAATAGGAACTGTTTTAGATTTTAAGAATTCAATAAATATCAAGATTGAAGATAGGGTAATCACCCATAAAAATCTCCATGGATATTGAACATATTTCAAAATCAATGAATTATCCCAAATAAAGTAAGAATAACTTGATAAAAAAAACACTGAAATAAAGAATATGATCGGCCAAGTAATATTTTTTTTATTAATTTTGATGAAAAATAAACCAACAAAAATAGAGAGAAATGATGGAGCACCAATCTGAATAACATCAATAAACTTATCACTGCTATTGAAGTTTTTGCTAATATCAAATATGGAAATCATTAATGCAAACTGGCTATGATATTGATCAAGCGAACTACCAGACTGATAAGTTATCATCCATTGTTCAAAACAGGCTGGTATCCAATACCAACTACTTAATAATAATCCAATCAGTCCCGATGTTAAAATTAGCAACAATTTATTTTCAATTACCTTCTTATCAAATTGAGTTAGAATAAATATCAGTAAAACTGGAGCCAAAATGATAACTGATGGTAAATGAGATAAAATAATTAATGCAGTTGATATTGATATGCCCACAAAATAAAATTTAATTAAGTTTATGTCATTTTTGGTTAACATTAGTTTATTTATTAAAAATAATAACCAAGGAACAAGGCTGTAAAAATACAGTTCACCCACAGCGCCGCGCCAATAAATTGAAAGTAGTGTATAAGGGTTAAAAATGAAAACTAATGAAAGAAGAATACTCCAAACATTTGATACTTTATTTGATCTAACAAAAAAATAGCAACCAATTACTCCTAAAATAAGTGAGAATAAAACAGAAATATTTACACTTTGTTGAATGGAAAAATTGAGCAAATGTAATAAACTACCAATAAAATATGGAGTGTGATATGTATAGTTGAAAACAGGATAGCCATAACTATAATTTAAATTTGGCGCCCAACGTACTGGAAATTGACCTTGTTTCAGAGCTAGATAGTAATTTGCGGTTCGAGCCGCATGATGGATATAATCATCACCTTCAAAAATAACATTTGCTAGTAAGAAATGATTTCCAATTACAACTAAAGTAATTAAGAGTATTAAACTAAAGATTAATTTCTTAAGATTATTGTTTAATTTGTAGAAGTTCATAAACAGGTGTGTTGTCTTGGTAGCTAATTGTTGCTACTACTTCAAATAAACTTGAGTCTTCAATCTGGTTTCGGCACTGAGTTTCTGCAATGTATAAGACCCCTGATTTTCTGTCACCTAATTCACAAACACCCCGATTAAAAGTAAATTTACCCAAACTGTATTCTTGAGTGTCTCTTGCATGTGGGTTATTTTGCAAATCACTAATGTCAATTAAATTTTCGATAACAAAATATGTATATAAAGGTCTCAGATCATTAGTAACTCTGATTTCAGAGTAATTTTCTGATATTTTTGAGACTTCTTTTGCAATTTCAGTATAAGGACTATTTCTATACCATGGTTGATCGTAATATGTCTGTACATCATACTGAACGATAAAATAACCTATTTGCCAAAGATAAACTAAAGAAAAGGTAGCTATTGCGCCAAATTTAATATATTTATTCTTAAGTTTCCAAATAGTTTTAATTCCAATGGAGATAAAATAAGCAATCGAGATTATCATTGGAAAAGCTCGAATAACACTAGGTGTTTCAAGTCTGGTAAGAGCTGCTGGTATTGGAGCAATAGCCAGTAATCCTAAGAACAACAATAACTTTTTTTTCTTTGATTGAATGGAAGAATATAGTCCTAGCAGAATTAATGGAAGTTCTACTAAATAAAGCAAACCTACTCCTGGAACTATATATCTATTAGGTTTGCCTCCTTTTAAGAATAGAAAATCTGGTGAAAAATAAGCAACATACTCGGCTATTATAGCGTGAGAATAAGCCCCAATTTTATTATAGAAAATTCTTACAGTAGTGATTGGCAATTGTTCATGAAGAGTATATATTTGCTCGATTAATCTGTGCTGTGGAGCTTCATCTGCAAGGATACCAACGGCCGCAATTCTAGAACCACTTTCTTGAATTGATAATGACAGAAATAATGACAATGTTGTAATAAATAAAATTAGGAATGAAGTTTTAATAAAAGTTTTTGACTTCTTGAAAATATACAATAAATAACCAAAAATTAACAATGGTAATAAGAGTTTTGCAGAATGATAGAAATACATACTTAAAAAAGAACTTACAAAGAATGACCCAATAAGTAAAATCGATTTTTTTTGCTTTTCAAAATAAATAATGATCAAATAAATACTAAGCAATAGAAAGAAAAAAGAAGCTATTACTTCTTGAGTTCCTCTAGAAATGATTATGTGCCAAGGAGAAATGCTTAAAATAAATGTAGTAAGTAGACCAATTTTGTTATCTGAAACTTTTGATATCAGCAAGTAAACCATTGAAAGCGAAAAAATTGATAAAATAACTGAAGGTAAACGAGCTGCTAAAACCTGATTATCAATAGTCATTATAAAAGGAACTTGAAAATATGAAAAAATTGCAGGTTTGGGATCTATAAATGAACTTAGTGAAAGAGGAAGCTTTTTACCGTCTTCGTCAGCACCTGTCTTTGAAATAGCTAAAGCATTAATGTAAAAAGAAGCTTCATCAGCATGGAATCCGCTCGGCGTTTTATCAAGTTTAATTAATCTTACAAATGTAGCAAATATTAAAATTCCTATTAGGGAAAACAAATATAATTTGGGACTTTTTAATTTCATTATTATTTTATCTATTTCAAGTTTATTCTAGTGATTACAAAAACTCAACAGAGTAACCTTGTTTGTTTTTATGGCATCTAGTTCATATATGTAAGCAAACGTAAACGTATTTGTGTTTTCCTTTACAATTTGTTGAGGAGCAAAAACCACTGGATCATTTGTTATAAAGACAGTTTTTTGATTATAGGATGGATCGCAGGCCAATGATCTAATGTCACCTTCTTGAAAATACACAGAATCACCAAATTTTGTTGGTCTTGTGAATCCGCTACCTTCCTGATAAAAGTCTGCAAAAGATTGTTGGGCTAATCTAGGGTCAATTTTATTCCAATAAGCATAATATATATGAGGCTCCGGATATAAATCGTGATCAGCATAAACAATATAGCCATTTTGAGCATATTCATACGATATTTTTGCGATAGTTTTTGCATATGATAAGAAAGTAGACGTTTTTTCATTGGTAGCATAAGTATCAACTGCATAGGTAAATACAAACACTGAAGTCATAACTAAAGTTAACGAAATAAATAATATGGAAAAATATTTAATTCTTGTTTTTAAATATTTGTATCCAAGCGTAATTACCGCTACGACGAATGGAATATGAATAGACATTCTAATTGCATGAGGGTCTCCAGAAAAGGTAGATGGCAAGACTGAAATGAAATACCCAATAATAATCGGGAAGTATTTCTTATAATATTTTAGGGCAATTAATGAACCAATCATCCAAATTGGAAAAAGTATTATAAAAAATTCACCTTGTTGTATTGGATTTCTTCCTACGCTGGAATCTCCTGTAAAAAATAAAAATGCTGGAGAAAAATGTTTTACTAAGCCAGCAGATGCAATTAATACTGGTCTAGTGTATTTGTTATATTTAAGATTGCAGTATTTCGATACAAAAGAATTAAATTCAATGAAGGTTATATGACAGTTATTACTATAATTTTCATATAGTAATTTACTCTCATCAGAAGTTATATTTAGGGTTTGATCTAATCTGCTGGTAGCACCTTTTGAAAAAAAACCAGGCAGAGAAAACACTGTTGATAAAATTAAAATTATTACAATATTTTTTATATTTTTTGAAATAATATTTGTTTTTTTTAAATTCTTGTATTTACAAAAGTTTAAGCCAATTGTTGTCAGTAATAGCCCAGATAAAAATAAAATCACAGTAAATCGAAAACCATGATATGAATATGTACTTAAACTAAAAAATAGAGCAGCAGCTATCATGTTGAGATATGATTTTTTTGTACTGGACATAAAATTTAATCCAGCCATGAAAAAAGTGAGACCCAAATTAGATTCCAAAGCCATTCTGCTTAAATGAACTGTCCAAGGATTAACCGCCAATATTAATCCAGCCACTAACCCTAATTCATCTGATTTAAACATCTTTTTTATCCAAAGTATTCCCATTAATACAATGAATACTCCTGCAATAGCAGATGTTATTCTGGGTAAAACTGCTTGCCAACCAATTAGTTTATATAATAAGGCTGTTGCATAAAAAAAAGCTGGTGGTTTGTAGTCACCAAATGATTTAAATACTATTGGATATGAGTTACCCCATTCATCTCTTCCAGTTTCAGCGATGCTAATTGCGCTATATCCAAGACCAACCTCATCTTGAACCATACTAGGTGGAAAAGTACTTAGGAATGGAAATCTAAGTAGTACTGCAAGTCCAAGAATTACAAGAAACAAAGGCAGGAATTTATTTTTCATAATGAGAGTTAAAACAAGATCAGCTATAGTTTATAATAGAATACATAATTATGCTATCAATAGTACTTGCAACCTATAACGAAGAAAAGAATATTAAGAAGTGCTTGAGTTCCAATCTTGTCAAGCAAGTTGCTAATGAAGTGGTCGTGGTTGATGGCTCTTCAACTGATGAAACCAGAAAAATTGCCACCAGCTTAGGTGCTAGAGTTATAAAAACAACTAATAAACTAAATTTTCATATCAATAAACAAATGGCTATGAATGAGGCAAAGGGCGATTTAGTGCTTCAGTTGGATGCTGATGAAGTAGCTGATGAACAATTAGAAATATTTATTATTTCCATTAACAATAAAATTGAGAAGCTTAAAGTTGAAAATTCTCAATGGGCAGTCGAATGGAAAAAAACTAATCCCGTTGCATGGGAAATTCCTCGCAAAAACCTATTTCTTAGTACGTGGCTTAAAAAGGGCGGTCAATATCCAGATCCAGTGATCAGATTGTATATTAATGGGTTTGCCAAATTACCTCAAAAAGACGTTCATGAACAAATGAAGGTTGATGGTAGAGTTGATCCGGCAAATGGACACTTACTTCATTATGCAAACCCAAAATTTGGTGACTATTTACGAAAATTTAACACCTATACAAGTTTTAAAGCTCAACAATTAAAAGACGACAAACTAGAAATTACTCCATTTAATGCACTCAATTATATATTTTACAAACCAATTAAAACATTTTTTATGTTATTTTTAAGACACAGAGGATATGTTGATGGAATAGCAGGCTTTGTATTTGCGCTCATGAGTGGAATGCATCATGCTGTTTCTTATCTCAAACTTTGGGAACTCAATCAGAAAGAAGTGATTAATGATTAATATTTTATTTCAAACAAACGTTCTAAATAATTTAAATGTTGCGAGAGGGGTTGGCACTTATACCCGTTTGCTCACTGAGGAATTAAAAAATAACCAAGAAATTAATTTAATCAAGTCATCTACCCTTGAAAAAAATGAAAAAGTTAAGATTAATATTACGCATTATCCTTTCTTTGATTTATTTTTTGATACCTTGCCCATCAGTCCTTTTAAAAAAGTTGTTGTCACAATTCACGACGTGATACCACTTTTATACCCAGAATTTTATCCACCAGGTATCAAAGGAAAATTAAGATTTAAAAAACAAAAATTAGCTCTAAAAAATGTTAATGCTGTGATTACTGATTCTCAAGCTTCCAAAGCTGATATTGTGAAATATTTGGGTTTACCCGAAGAAAAAGTACATGTAATTTATTTAGCAGCTGGTGCAGAATTAACCAAACAAGAAGACAAATTTATTAGAAAAGTTTCAAGAAAATATAAATTACCCAAGAAATATTTGTTATATGTTGGTGATATTAATTATAATAAGAATATTCCTCAACTTATTAAAATGATGAAATTTGTTGAAGACAAAAATATTAAATTAGTTTGTGTTGGTAGGAGTTTCACGCCTCAAGAAATTCCAGAATGGAAATGGATTGAGACTCAATTAGCATTGAGCGATGTTACTGATAGAGTAATTTTTTTGAGCACCATACCATCAGAACCTGCTGATGAATTAGCCGCAATTTATTCAGGATCTATAGCATATGTTCAACCTTCCCTTTATGAAGGCTTTGGTTTGCCGGTTCTTGAAGCAATGCAGTGTCAAACACCAGTTGTCTGTTCAAAAAATTCATCTTTGATTGAAGTGGGTGGAGATAAGGTAATTTTCACTGAACCAACAGCAGAATCACTGGCAAATGCAGTGAATGATGTTTTTAGTTGGTCAAAAACTAAAAGAGCAAAATTGATAAAGGATGCTTACAAATGGTCTCAGAACTTTAGTTGGGAAAAAACGGCTGAGAAAACTGTCGAAGTATACAGACAAATTTTAGAAAATAAAAGTTAATAGAAATAGCTTTCTCACAAGCGAATGAAAAAAGTTGCTAGTTTAATTAGAAGATACAACACCAATGAATATCGAAATCTATTTTTGATAGTTTCGATATTTTTTGTAATATTTACAACCATTTCCATACATAGATTTTGGCAATATTCTGTCTGGTATTATGATTTCGGAATCTTTTATACCGCGATATCTGCTGTTTCCAAACTTCAAGCGCCTATTATTGATCATTTTGTTTTTACAAATACAAATATTCTGGGAGATCATTTTCATCCAATTATTTTTTTAATTAGTCCACTGGTTGCATTATTCAAAACTGGGGAAGTACTATTAGTTATTCAAACATTATTTGTTTCATTAAGTGGTATTTTCATTTATTTAATTTCAAAACATTATCAAAGAAGCAAATTCGAGTCATTTGCAATGTTGATTATGTATTTTTCGTTTATTGGTTTGCATAATGCGCTCATCACGGAGTTTCACGAAATAACATTATTGTCATTACCATTATCTATATTTTTTTATGGAATGATCAAGAAGAAAAAGTTTTGGTATTTCTTGGGATTATTCTCAGTTCTACTTACAAAAGAAACAACATTCATTATTCCTGCTTGGTTTTCCCTTTTATTAATATTTAAAAATAAAGGACAATGGCGGAAAATTGGTCTTTTTTCATTGCTAATTTCGCTTGCTTACGGATATTTTTTAGTGACTTATGTTTTTAAATTTTTTAATGGAGAAGGATATTATTATCTTGAAGGGGCTTCAAAAAATGTAGAATCGATATTTCCGACATTTAATGAACTAAAAATTAAAACCATATTTTATAGTTTTTTAAATTTTGGATTTTTACCATTATTAGCACCAGAAATGCTTCCACCAATATTATTTAACTGGTGGTCAAGATTCACGAGTTTGGCAAGTACGAGGCATGATTTAGGAATGCATTACAATTCAGAAATTGCGCCCACACTAATTTTGGCAGCTAATGTTGGTTGGGTAAGATTGAAAATGTTTTTAAGCAAATTTTTCCCATTTTTCAAGACATATTATTTTAAAATATTATTTTTAATAGTTGTAGTTATATCATTTATTAATATCATATATTTAAATTCTCCAATCTTGCTGTTCGGAAACTTAGACTTTTATAAAAATACCGAAAACTTTGTTTTTTTAGATACCTTAATTGAAAATATTCCAGAAGATGGTATTGTTATGGCAGAGACAAATATTGCTGCGAGAATTGCATATAGGGGAAAAGTTATAATGCTTAGAGACAATTATGACCAATTTTCTCCTGACTATGTAGTTGTTGATTTTAGAGAAGGACAAGAACCAAACAACTTTTTTGGTGTCGATTTTCCTGATTTCAAATCAAAAATTTACAATGATCCAACATATTTTATTTATTATGATCAGGGAGAGCAAGTAATATTTAAGAAAATTAAGAAAGATTAACATGAAAATTATTGTTACAGGCGGATCAGGATTTTTAGGTAGACATATGATTAGGGCTTTGATTACTG
>PFRF01000024.1 GCA_002788395.1 Candidatus Levybacteria bacterium CG_4_9_14_0_2_um_filter_35_21
CCAATAGACTACCTCATTCTAAAAGAAGGATTGTCTAATAACTCCGTAACCTATACAAAGTGTTGACATTCCGCTAAATTAGATTATAATGGTTTAAGTATGTAAGAAAGAGGCCAGAGAAGTATTGGGAAACGTCCCGCCTTTGGCGGGCTTTTTGGTCTTTAGAGGCATATTTTGCACTTTAACATTCGAATTTAGGATAAAAACATTTCTTTATTGAGGAGCAATAATCTAGCTCCTAAATCAAGAAGTGGTAGGAAAATCCACTCGTTATTGAGTGGTAAGCAGATACAAGTTAATTGCCGCAAGGTAATTAGTTGTCTTTGTCTTTTTTTGAGAGTTTGATCCTGGCTCAGGATGAACGCTGGCGGCGTGCTTTAGGCATGCAAGTCGAACGGGAGCAGAAATGCTTCAGTGGCAGACGGGTGAGTAACGCGTAGGAATCTACCTCTAGGAGGGGAATAGCCGATCGAAAGATCGGGTAATACCCCATAGCCTCAAGGTTTCACCTTGAGAATTTCTAATTTCAAATTTCTAATTTCTAAACAATCTCAAAATACAAATGTTCAAAAACCTAAAATTTTTTGGATTTAATATTTTTGAAAATTGGGATTTGCTTCGAATTTAGGGCTTCGGATTTCGAATTTTTCAAAGTGAAGCTTTGAGTAAAGGACTTAACGGTCCGCCAAGAGAGGAGCCTGCGTCCTATCAGCTTGTTGGCGGGGTAAAAGCCCACCAAGGCAATGACGGGTAGCTGGACTGAGAGGTCGATCAGCCACAACTGCACTGAGACACGGGCAGTACACCTACGGGTGGCAGCAACCAGGAATATTGCGCAATGGACGAAAGTCTGACGCAGCGACGCCGCGTGGAGGAAGAAGGCCTTAGGGTCGTAAACTCCTTTTGCCAAGTTGTTCACAGCTTGGAGAATAAGCACCTACTAACTACGTGCCAGAAGTCTCGGTAATACGTAGGGTGCAAGCGTTATCCGGATTCATTGGGCGTAAAGTGTACGTAGGCGCCTTTTCAAGTCGTGTCTTAAAGACCGGGGCTTAACCTCGGAAGTGGATGCGATACTGTTTAGGTTGAGGATTGTCAGGGGTGCTGGAACAGTTAGTGTAGCAGTGAAATGCGTTGATATTAACTGGAACACCAAAGGCGAAGGCAGGCACCTGGGATTTTCCTGACGCTGATGTACGAAAGCTAGGGTAGCGAAACAGATTAGATACCTGTGTAGTCCTAGCCGTAAACGATGTCCGCTAGCTCTTCCTTCCTTAGGTTGGAGGGGTGTAAGCTAACGCGTTAAGCGGACCGCCTGGGGAGTACGGCCGCAAGGCTAAAACTCAAAGGAATTGACGGGGACCCGCACAACCGGTGGAGCGTGTGGTTCAATTCGAGACAAAACGAAGAACCTCACCAAGGTTTGACATGCAACTGGAAATCCGATGAAAGTCGGACCCCCTTCGAGGCTGTTGCACAGGTGCTGCATGGCTGTCGTCAGCTCGTGCCGTGAGGTGTTCCCTTAAGTGGGGAAACGAGCGCAACCCCCATCCAATGTTAAATATTCATTGGAAACGGTCCCGATTATATCGGGAAGGAAGGAGGGGAAGACGTCAAGTCAGCACGGCCCTTATACCTTGGGCTACACACACACTACAATGGCGAAGAACAACGGGCTGCAAGTCGGTAACGGTAAGCGAATCCCTAAAATTTCGCCTCAGTTCAGATTGAGGGCTGAAACTCGCCCTCATGAAGTCGGAATCGGTAGTAATCGCGGATCAGCAAGCCGCGGTGAATACGTTCTCGGGTCTTGTACAAATTAAAGGCGCTTGGCAGCGCAATAAACAAGATGGTGAAAATCCATCCTAGTAGTTGAAGAACAAGACTTATCTCGTAAGAGAAAGTCTGAAGGGTTCGATGTAACGAAAATCAGCCTAATATTAAATAAAGCGTCTCGACTCTTAAGTGTACTATGAGGAAGAGAATATAAAAAGCTTATTAGGATGTTTGAAAATGTTTTTTGCGTAACCCAAGGAGATCCTATTTGCATCAGAACAATAACAGGCAATAGGAAGTCAGCTGATTCCATAGTACTTTGATATAATAATATTAAAGGAAGGGATGAACTCTAAATTAAATCCTAATTATTTAGTTGGATTAGTAGATGGTGAAGGTTGTTTCAGTGTTACATTTAATAAACACAAAAACAATCGTTTACTTGAAGTAAGGCTTCTCTTCGAAATTGAATTAAGAGAAGATGATAAGGAAATTCTGGAAAGAGTCAAAGAGACTCTGGATTGCGGTAATATTTATTATCTCAATTACGAAAAGTATAAAAAATGGAGACCTCATTATAAATATAAGGTTTCAAATCTAAAAGATATTTCTACAAAAATTATACCTTTTTTCCAAAAATATCCTCTTCAAGCAAAGAAAAAGCATAGTTTTGCACTTTTTTGTAAGGTTGCAGAGCAATTGTTAAAAAAGCGTCATCTAACAGTCGACGGAATTGAGAAAATTAAATTTCTCAAAGAGGATTTTATAAGAGACTCGCTGGATGCGGGAAAACCGCACGTCCAGTGGGGAGCAGAATAGTTCTAACTGCAATCACCGCCCGTCAAGGCAGCAAAGTCGGTAGCTATTGAACCCCCTCTTTTTGGGGTTTATGATAAGCTGTTGTTATGTTCTAAGTGTATGTTTTAAAGAGTGAGAAGACAAAAAAGCTTTATATTGGGTTTACTTTAAACTTGCGAAACAGATTTACGTAGCATAACAAAAGCGAAGAAAAATCAACTAAGTATGGAGTTCCGTGGAAGCTAATTTATTATGAAGCTTTTATTTCGAAACTCGACGCAATTAAAAGAGAAAGGCAAATAAAATCTTTTAAAAGCGCATATGGTTTTCTGAAAAAGAGAATCAGTAATAGTTTGATTGAAAACATAGAACCTAAAAAGAGGGGGGAGATAGAGATTGGCGATGAGGCTTAAGTCGTAACAAGGTATCCCTAGCCGAAGCTGGGGATGGATCACCTCCTTTCTAAATAAAAACGAATTTATTCGTAATAAACGATTGAGAGATGGTATATAACTCGTGATATCCTCTGCAAGGAAGATCACTAACGAGGAAGAATACAACACCTCCAAGCTTGAATAGAGCTTGCCAATTCAGCTTAGCTGAGTATTGGAAAATCTATTCAGGTTCCTACCACTTCTTGATTGAAAAGAGAATTGAAAATTATCTTTGAAAGAAATCCTTCAAATATCGCTCCGTGAGGCGTATTCGAATAGAATTGAAAAGCCGAACGGGAAGATATGGAGGATTGGTTTTAAATCACTTGAATTCGAATGTACTGAAAAACCACTCAATTGAGTGGTTTTTTTGTGGTAAAATAAGCGACACATGAGAAAAACTATAATAGCTTTTGTTGGAGGAATGGCGAGCGGAAAGGGTTTTGCGGCGGAAATTCTTGCCGAACAAGGATATTCTTTGTATGTCCTTTCATCAAGGGTAAAAGAACAGCTTGTATCTCAAGGTATTCCCGAAACAAGAGAAAGTAAAACCTGGATGGGAAATAGATTAAGAGAAGAACATGGAGCAGATGCGCTAATGGCAATGACAGACCAACTCGTAAAAGAAGATCCGAATTCAAAAATTGTCGTAGACGGAATAAGAAACAAAGGAGAGATAGATTATCTACAAAGAGAATATGGGAAAGACAATGTTTTTACAATCGGCGTAGAAGCAGATTTTGAGTTACGATGGGAACGGATTCAAAAAAGAGAAAGAGAAGGAGACCCAGAAACAAGAGAAGAATTCGGGAGACTTGTTAAGATAGAAAACGGAGAAGGGCAAGATAAATTTGGTTTACAAGTAGACGCCTGCATGAGACGGGCAAATATTACTATAGAGAATAATTCCGATAATCCTGCAGACCTTAGAAAAAAATTAATGGATGGACTTGTTACACTAGGGATAGAAGGACAAGTAAATCAAAGAGAGCGCAGATGAAAATCGGTTTTTTTACAGACGGGTATAAGCCACAGATAAATGGAGTAGCTATATCCGTGGAAGAATGCGCGAAAGCTCTTGCCAAAAGAGGTCACGAAGTTTACATTATTGCTCCAAGCTACCCCAATCTAAAAAAAGAAAAAAATGTTTTTAGATTAAGATCTATAACGGTTCATAAAAAATTTAATATTAGAGCTGCTTTGGTGAATCCCGGAACCGAAGTTTATAAAATATTAAGACAAGACTTCGACATTATTCATGGGCATACCGGTGGACCAATTAGCATGGCGGGAATTGAATTTGCTAAGTTAAAAAAGATTCCATATGTTTTTACTTATCATACATTTTGGGACAAATATGTTCACTATTTTCTTAGAGGAAAAGTAATAACTCCCAGAATGGTTAGGTTAATTAGTAGAGTTTTGATTGGAAGATGCAGCACGGTTATTGCTCCAACCCAAAAAGTAAAAGAAGAGCTAATTTCTTACGGTGTAAAAAAACCAATTTTTGTAATTCCCAATTGTATTGATCTAAAAAAATTCAAAACCGAAGCTAAGGGATTTCTAAGAAAAAAATTTAAATTAGCAAAACAAGACAAAATAATATTATTTGTGGGAAGATTGGGAAAAGAAAAATCAATTGATTTTTTAGTAAGCGCATTTTCATTAATTAATAAAACTTGCAAAAATACAAAGTTGGTTATAGTAGGGAATGGTCCGGAGAAAGAAAATCTTCAGTATTTGGCTAAGAAATTAGAATTATCAGACAAGGTTTTGTTTGCGGGAGAAATTAGCTACGATATTTTGCCAAAGGTATATGGAGATGCGGATATGTTTGTTTTTGCATCAACAACGGAAACCCAAGGCATGGTAATTATGGAAGCAATGGCATCGGGACTCCCGATAGTTGCGGTTAGGGATGGTGCAATAAGGTCGATGATTGGAAATAAAATAAACGGAATTTTGGTAAAAAAAGACGAACAAAAATTTGCAAAACAAGTAATTAATTTATTAAAAAATAAAAAACTTAGAGAGAAATTATCTGTTAATGCAAAAAAACGGGTTGCAAAATTTTCCGAAGAAAAAACCGTTGAGAAGCTTGAAAAACTCTATCAGCAGGTTATGACGTAAAAGATGATTCTCTGGATTTTATGCGCATATTCTGTTAAACTTGAGGCTAGGGAAATGGCACGGTGGCGAAGAGGTAACGCAGGAGTTTGTCCCAGTAGCATCTTTCCCGATTGCGATCGGGATTAGATGTACGGGATCCCGAATTTCTGATTCTTGGCACGATGGTGAAGCGGTTAACACAACTGTTTGCAAAACAGTCATGCACCGGTTCGAGTCCGGTTCGTGCCTCCAAGAAAGAAATTCTGGGACAAAACATCCGCCTGCAGGGGTTCGATTCCCCTCCGTGCCTCCAGAAATGTCAGCAAATTCTGGGACAAAACA
>PFRF01000015.1 GCA_002788395.1 Candidatus Levybacteria bacterium CG_4_9_14_0_2_um_filter_35_21
CCTCGTATTCTACTAAAGATTGGATAAGCTTTTGCGTAGTGATCCATAGTTACGAAATGTCTAATATGTTTCGTAACTTATTCAGATGTGGCACCTGGGGAAATTAAGAGAAAATTAATTAAGTTTGTTTCTACTTCCCACTGCCTGAGAAATATTTGTAAAGCCGTCTTTTTTCAGAAGAACAACCAATCCTTTATTTATACTTTTAATTGTTCCCGGACCTCCATAGATTAGACCTGTTGCAAGCTCCACTAAAGAAGCACCAAGACAAATTTTTTCATATGCGTCTCTTGCTTCAAAAACACCACCTAATCCAATAATCCTGTATTTTCCTCTTGTCATTTTATAAATTGTCTTAATCATTTTATTTGAAAGCTCTCTCATTGGTTTCCCTGAAACACCTCCATTATATTGAGCTACAGACTTAGGATCAGTTTTTTTAAGTAAATTTCTATTTCTGGTTAAGTTAGAAATAATAAATCCTTTAACAATTGGGTATTTTTTTACAGTTTCGATAACTTCTTTTAAAAGCTTTTCGGACAAATCGGGTTTAAGTTTTAAAACAATCGGTTTTTTCACTTTATTTTGAGATATTTTTTTTAAAAGCTTGTTGAGTAAAAAAGGACTCTCGCAAAGAAGTTGCCCGTCTCCGGTATTTGGGCAACTAATGTTAATATTTATTACATCTGCAAGGGGCTGGAGTTTTACAAATGATTTATTATAGTCTTCTATTGACGCATCTCCCTTTATTCTTGCATCATTAGTTTTTGCAATATTAATAATTAGCGGAATTGATCTTTTTTGTGTTTTAATTCTTTTCTTTATTATATCTACCCCTTGATTTTTCAATCCGTAATTTATAATCAAAGATTGCTCCTGTTTTAATCTAACATTCCATGGCCTTGGATTTCCTCTATATGGTCTTGCTGTTACCGAACCGATCTCGTTAAATCCAAATCCAAGAGAAGGTAGGGTTTGAATTAAATTTGCATTTTTATCAAATCCACCGGCAAGCCCAATTGGATTTTTAAATTTTATTCCGAAAACCTCTGTTTTGAGTACGGAATTTTCGTAATTATAAATTAACCCTAAAGGTTTTCTGGTTACAAAATTTTTGCCTAAGATATTTCCAAACTTAATAATTCCCTCATGCAGTACATCCGGATTAATCTGGAAAAATATTGGACGGATTATTTTTTTATAAAGATTCATATTGTTTTATCAGACTAGTATTATAACAAAAATTTTATAAATTTGTTATTCTTAATTTTTTAAATTAAATTTTTTTAATTTTTACTAACTACTATCCCAAAATTTATTTTTAAGGTAAAATCCTTACATGACAAAACAAAAAAAACAAAGAAAAAATAAATTTCATAAAAAAGTCAGTTTAACAAATAGGTTAATATTTCTATTTTTTCTTTTTGCAATTCTTTTTATATTGATTTTTCCCGAACTTGGAATTACCAAATTTCCCATGCGGCATTCCGACCAAACATCTCCCGAAAAATATGTAAAAAAACAACTAAAAATTCTTTCCACTACACTACCTGAACCGGTCGTAATAAAAAATGGACCCAGGAATACCAAAAACATATCTATTACTTTTGATGCTGATATGACATATTCCATGCTTGACATGCTGCGTAGCGGAACGGTTAAATCTTGGTATAACAAACCTGTAAAAGAATATTTGCATAAAGAACATGTTAAGTTTACAGTATTTTTAACCGGGCTTTGGGTAAGAACTTATCCTAAAGAAGCAAGAGAAATTGCCCAAGATCCTCTGGTTGAAATTGGTAATCATTCTTACTCTCATCCTGCTTTTACTACGAATTGTTTTGGTTTACCAAAGATAGAAAGAGAATTTGCAGAAAATGAAGTAGAGAGTGCTCAAAAGATAATAATAAAAGAAACGGGAATTGTTCCTAAGATATTCAGATTTCCGGGAGGTTGCTATGAGAATATCGATGTAGAAACAATTACAAAACTCGGTTTAAAAATTATCCATTGGGATGTGGTAGGAGAAGACGCTTTTAATGATAATCCCAATTCTATTGCAGAAAATATTAAAAAAGGTACTCAAAATGGATCTATTATTGTGTTGCATTTAAATAATGGCACTTTTGCCCCTAAAACCTATGACGCTTTAATTCAAGTTATTCCTTATTTAAAAGGGAAAGGATATCGTTTTGTAAAAATTTCAGAACTACTTTCCAATAATAAAATTGAACCTAGCTTTGGTCAAGATTTTTTGATAAGATAAACAGGGTGATTTGTTATGGCGATCTCAAGAAGAAAAACACCAGGGAAATCTATTTCTAAAAGAAAAAAAGGTAGAAGACGTGGAACTCTCAAATAAATTAATAATCTTCGTCTACTTCTGGTATTTCCTATCTTTGTTTATATTTAAAACTTCAATTGTTGACGCAAGCTTTAAGTGTGTTTATACTGGAATAATAATTGAACAATGACTAATTACCCGACAATTCATAAAAATAAGGATTCTTTCAAAATTCCTCCAAATCTACCCAACTATGAAAATGCAGTTAAAGATTTTAAGCACTGGTCGGATTTTGAAAAAGAATTAACCTACTTTGATGATCATAAAATTAACGCCGCCTACAATGCAATCGACCGCCATATAGAAACATTTCGAAGAAATAAAATTGCTCTTTTTTATGAGTCAGAAACAGGAGAAAAAAAAGAGTATACTTTTTATGATCTTTTTGTTCTTTCAAATAAAGCCGCCAATATTTTTAAAGATTTGGGGTTAGAAAGGGGGGAACGGGCTTTTCTTTTTCTTCCCAGAATACCGGAATTGTTTTATTGTTTTCTTGGGATTCAAAAAACAGGCGCCATTACCGGAACATTATTTTCCGCTTTTGGTCCGCAGGCACTGGAGGACAGACTTTCTGACAGTCAAGCAAAGATTGTTATTACTACTAAGGAATTAAAAGAAAGAATAGAAATAATCAGACACAATCTTCCTCATTTAGAACACGTCATTGTTGTCGATAGTCAAGATTTTACCGACAAAATGGAAAAAGCAAAAGAGATAACCCATGTTGCCAGAATGGATCCTGATGAGCCTGCTTTTATGCTTTACACTTCCGGGACAACCGGCAAACCAAAAGGTGTAGTTCACGCACATAGAGCGATTCTAATGGAATACATAACTGCAAAGTGGGTTTTGGATTTACGAGATCAGGATACATATTGGTGCACGGCAGATCCGGGTTGGGTTACAGGAATTGCGTATGAAATACTAGGTAGTTGGGCAAATGGTGTAACTTCCGTTGTCTTTTCCGGAAGGTTTGATCCAAAAATATGGTATGAAATTTTAGAAAAGTATTCTGTTTCCGTATGGTACACTGCTCCAACAGCTATCCGCATGCTTATGGCAGCTGATTCGGGTATTGTTAAAAATTACAATTTATCAAACTTAAGGCATTTATGTTCCGTCGGTGAACCTTTAAATCCGGAATGTGTTGAGTGGGGCTTAAAAGTTTTTGGTCTTCCTTTCCATGATTCTTGGTGGCAAACAGAAACAGGTGGGATAATGATTACTAATTACCCGTCTATGGATATAAAGCCCGGTTCAATGGGCAAACCGGTGCCGGGAATTATTGCCGGAATTTTTAAAGACGATCGACATAAGCTTCCCGTAGGGCAAGAGGGAAATTTATGCATCAAGTGCAAATGGCCTTCTCAAATGAGAGCTATTTGGGGACGTCCCAAAAAATATGAATCTTATTTTTTTGCCGAGAAAGGAACCGGCCAAAAATGGTATCTTTCCGGAGACCGTGCTACACAGGATAAAGACGGGTACTTCTGGTTTGTAGGAAGAGCTGACGATGTTATAAAAACTTCCGGAGAAAGAGTTGGACCTTTTGAGGTTGAATCGGCACTTGTCGAACATCCTGCCGTTATAGAGGCAGGTGTTATTGGAAAACCGGATCCAATGCGGGGTGAAATTATTAAAGCTTTTGTAGTCCTGGAAAAAAGCTATCAAGAAAGAGCAAAAGGGAAAGAAGGAGAAAAATTAATTGAAGATTTAAAAGCATATGTTAAAAAAAATCTCGCCGGGCATGCATATCCTCGAGAGATTGAATTTATAGATAAACTTCCTAAAACCCGCTCCGGAAAAATTATGCGTCGTATCCTCAAAGCGAAAGAATTAGGGCTACCCATTGGAGACACTTCTACTCTGGAAGAATACTAAAAATGAATAAGCATAACGGTCCAAAATTCCAAACGGCAACTACCTTAAAGCACGAAATACTTGCAGGCACATATCATTCTTTTATTTTTGAAACGAAAAATCCCTTAATTTATAAACCGGGACAATATATAAGCGTAAGAGTCACCGAAGATAGAATTAATGCTTATTCTATTGCAGGTAATGACGAACCAAATAAATTTATGGTTCTTGTGGACATCTCTCCGGGTGGACCGGGATCAAAATTTTTCGAAGCCTTAAAAGTCGGAGAAAAAATTTCTTATCTTGGACCGTTTGGAGTCTTTACCCTTAAAGAGAACGACAATGCAAAAGAATTAATTTTTTTAGGAACAGGATCAGGATGCAGCCCTTTAAGGTGTATTCTAGACGCAGCATTAAAAGAAAAAAATATTCAAAAGCCCCTAACTCTCTATTTTGGACTGCGTAACCCAGGTGATATTTTTTGGCAAGATTATTTTAAAAAACTTTCCCAAGAGCATCCGAATTTTAAATTTAAATTAACCTTATCAAGACCTGATGAGTCCTGGCAAGGTCCAACCGGACATATTACCGATTTAGTCAATTCTGATTTTTCCAATATGAACGGTTATTCTGCTTATCTTTGCGGCAATAAAGAAATGATTGATGAAGCAAATAATATTTTGGCATTAAAAGGTGTGGCAAAAGAAAAAATTTATTTTGAAAAATTTTGAAGCTTAAAGAACAATGTTCTTTAAAAAAAGGTTATAATAAATTGCTTTTTAAATAATCAAGCTGAAATTAGCCGAAGTGATAAAATCTATCGCTAGGCTTTGAATATGCTGAATTATTGCGAAGGCGGATAAATGCTTATGAATCAAGATATTTTATCTATTAAAATCGGTGGAGCAGCAGGACAAGGAATTAAATCAGCGGGTTTAATGTTTGCTAAAGTTGCTTCCCGCTCCGGCTTTAACACTTTTGATTATACCGAATACCCTTCTCTTATTAGAGGAGGTCATAATTCGATGCAAATTGTAATTTCTAAAGAAGAAATTGCAACTCCGATAAAAAACGTTGATCTTTTAGTAGCTTTAAACCGAGAAACACTTAAAAAATATCTTAACTGTTTAGAAAAAGATGCAGGGGTAATTTTCGATGAAGCTACTAATACTGATTCTTTGGAATTTAAAGCCGGCGGAAATAAATTCCCTATTCCATTGTCTAAACTTGCGGAAGAAGCAGGAAATAAAGAATTATTCTTAAATACTGTCGCCCTTGGGGGTCTAACAGCTCTTGTTAATGCGGATTTAACAATTCTTAAAGAATTAATTAACGAGGAGTTCGGAGACAAAGGCGAGACAATTGTAAATAAAAATTATCTGGCAGCAGAAACAGGCTATAATTTTGCTAAAGAACATTTTGCGGACAAAATTCGGAATTTTCTGGTTAAAACTGATAATGTTAGTCCAAAAATAATAGTTAACGGAAACGATTCAATTGCAATGGGAGCAATTGCTGCCGGATTACAATTTACTGCAATTTATCCTATGACTCCAATAACTAATTTGCTGCATATCTTAGCCTCAAATCAAGAAAAATTCAGATATGTTTATAAACAGCCGGAAGATGAAATTGCGGCAATTAATATGGCTATAGGTGCGTCTTTTGCAGGCGCAAGATCCATGACTGCGACATCCGGAGGAGGATTTTGCTTAATGACCGAAGGATACGGTTTGGCAGGAATGACAGAAACACCGCTTGTAATTATTTACGGAATGCGCCCCGGTCCTGCGACCGGTCTTCCAACCTGGACAGAACAAGGAGATCTAAATTTTATTTTACATGCCCATCAGGGAGAGTTTCCAAAAATAGTTTTAGCAGCCGGAGACCCTAAAGAGGCTTTTGAATTAACTATGCAAGCATTTAATCTTGCAGATAAATATCAAACACCTGTTGTTGTTATCGTAGATAAAGATATTTGCGAAAATGATCAAACTTTTTCGCATTTTGATTTTTCAGGATACGAAATAAACCGTGGAAAATTTACAACAGTGGCTCAAACAGATTATTTGAGGTATAAAATCGAAGAAGATGGAATTTCTATGCGGACAATTCCCGGAAATGGATCTTATCTAATTGCAAATACGGATGAACATAACGAAACAGGATACTCTAACGAAGAGGGGGAAAACCGTAAAAATCAAATGCAAAAAAGAATGCGGAAATTAGTAACTTGTGAGAAAGTTGATATGCAAGAACCTAAATTATTCGGGCCTAATGAAGCAGATCTTACAATCGTTTCCTGGGGCAGTAATAAGGGCAGTATTTTACACGCAATGAAAAAATTTGAAAATGTAAATTTTCTTTATATAAATTGGATCAGCCCCTTCCCCGGAGAAAAAGTTAAACAAATTCTTGGTAAAGCAAAAAAAATAATTGATATTGAATGCAATTATTCCGGACAATTAGCGGATTTAATTAGACAAAAAACCGGAATAGAAATTACCGAAAGATTGTTAAGCTTTAACGGCAGACCAATCTATCCGGAAGATATTATTGAAAAAATAAACAAAACAATTACAGGATGAGCGAAGGAATGAATTTTTTCGCAGTGGAAGTTTTGATATTTGAAAATTTAAAATTGATTAGAAATTAAAAATTAGAAATTTAAAGATTATGACAAAAATGGAAGATTTAGCATCACCTTGTAATCCAACCTGGTGTGCCGGATGTGGAAATTTTGGAATTTGGGGAGCTTTTAAAGCAGCTGCCGTACAACAGGGATGGGATAATTTAAATTCTGTTCTGGTAGCAGGAATTGGTTGCCATGGACACATGATTAACTTTGTAAGGCTTACCTCATTTGAAGGCTTACATGGTCGGCCAATACCGGTTGCCACAGGCATTAAGCTTGCCAACAATAAGCTTAATGTTTTTGTCTTCACGGGTGATGGGGATTGTTTGGGAGAAGGCGGAAATCATTTTATTCATGCCTGTAGAAGAAATCATGATTTAACAATTCTTCTTCATAACAACGCTCTTTACAGTTTAACTACGGGTCAAGCTTCTCCGGAAACTCCTCATGGTACAAAAACCAAATCTACCCCTTTGGGAAATCCGGACGAACCGTTCTCTCCGCTTGCCCTGGCAATTGCTTCGGGTGCAACTTTTGTTGCTCGTGGATTTTCAGGAGATATGGCAAAATTAACAGAACTCATTATTAAAGCAAACGAACATAAAGGTCTATCGGTAATTGACATTCTCCAACCTTGCACAACCTTTAACAAAGACTACACTTATGGTTTTTTCAGGGAAAATACTTATCAACTCCCACAAGATTATGACCCTGGTAATAAAGTTAAGGCTTTTGAAAAATCTCTAGAGTGGACCGAAAAACAGATTCCTCTTGGAATTCTCTATCAGGCAGAAAAACCGTCTTATGAATCCCAAATTACGCAAATTAAAGAAAAACCGTTAATAGAAAACCTTGTTACAAAAAGAGACATTCAAGACCTCTTTAAAAAATACAGTTAGAAAATTATTGACAATTTTTTTTAGGATCTTTATACTCTTATAATATGGACGATCAAGCAAATCAACAGCCAGCATCAACCCAGCCTGCACATGAAGAAGATAAAATCGTGCAGATTGGGAAATATAAAGTCCAGGTGGTCCGCCATCTCTGTATTGGAGCTGCAACATGCGTTGCAATATCTGCTCCTACATTTCAGCTTGATAACGAAAATAAAGCGGTTATCCAACCGGGAAGCACGGATATTCCGGAAAATATTTTAATGGCAGCCCAGTCTTGCCCAACAAAAGCAATTATAATAACCGATACGGAAAGTGGGAAGCAAATTTGGCCCGAATAATTTATGGAAAATTCTAATTCTACAATTCCGGTAAGTAAATTTCTTGACCTTACGGGAAAAACTGCAATTGTCACGGGAGGTGCTCTAGGAATAGGTTTTGGAATTACCGCAAGACTTGCAGAGGCAGGCGCTAATGTTGTAATAGCCAACCGAACTAAGGAAGAAGGCGAAAAAGCTGCTTTGGATTTAACAGCAAAAGGCTTTAAAGTAAAAGCAATTTGTACTGATGTTTCCAGTGAAGAAGCGGTAAAAAATTTAGTTATTGAAACCGTAAGAGATTTCGGTTCTATTGATATTCTGGTAAATAACGCCGGAGTTTATCCATCTATTCCCGTTTCCAAAATGACCCTTGAAGAATTTGATAAGATTTTATCTATTAATCTTAAAGGCGTTTTTTTAACCACTAAATATTCTTCCGAACAAATGATAAAACAAGGCAAGGGCGGAAGCATTATTAACATTACATCCATTGATGCTTTACATCCTTCGATGGTGGGACTTGCAGCTTATGACGCTTCAAAACACGGTGTTTGGGGTTTTACCAAAAATGTCGCCTTAGAACTGGCTCCGCATAAAATTTGGGTTAATGCGATTGCCCCGGGAGGAATTGCAACTCCGGGAGTTGCTAAATTGCAACAGCCTGCTGCATCAGGCGTGGATCAAACAAAAATGATTGAAGGATTTTTAGCAGGAATTCCTATGCATAGAATGGGTGATTCGGACGAAATCGGCAAAGTAGTTTTATTTTTAGCTTCTAATATGTCTTCTTATATGACGGGCAGCCAAATAGTAGTTGACGGCGGCTTCCTCCTTTCCTAATTTTAATTAGTCCTCTTGTTTATTTATGGTAAAATGTTATCTCATGATTAAGGCTTCTAAAAAAATCTATTTAGATTATGCTTCTACCACTCCTACCGATCCAAAAGTGTTAGGAGCAATGCTTCCCTATTTTTCCAATAAATTTGGTAATACCGTTTCCTTTCATAAACGTGGGGCAGATGCCATGGAAGCAGTAGAAAATGCGAGGGAAGTAGTTGCCAGGTTTATAAATGCAAAACCCTCGGAAATAATTTTTACTTCATCCGCAACGGAAAGTAATAATCTGGCTTTAAAAGGAATTGCCTGGGCAAATGCTTTTAAAGGAAAACATATTATTATTTCTTCCATCGAACACGACTGTGTGTTAAATGCGGCCGGATGGCTAAAAACTCAGGGATTTGAGATTACAGAATTACCTGTTGATAAAAAAGGATTTGTATTATTAAAAGACCTAAAAAATTCCATTCGGAAAGATACAATTCTTGTTTCAATAATTCACGGAAATAACGAAATCGGAACTATTCAAGATATTCGGGCTATTGGCAAAATTTGCCGGAAAAATAATATTTATTTTCATACGGATGCTGCTCAAAGTTTTGGGAAAATTCCGATTGATGTTATTAAAGATTATATTGATTTACTAACGGCATCTTCTCATAAAATCTATGGGCCGTTGGGAGCAGCGCTTTTATATAAAAGGTCGGGAGTTCCAATTACTCCGCTTCTACATGGAGGAGGTCATGAACAAAATCTTCGTTCTTCAACTGTTAATCTTCCAGCAGTTATCGGTTTTGCAAAAGCAGTGGAAATTTGTTCTAAAAATAAAATGGAAACCGAAAAATTAACTAAGCTAAGAGATAAATTGATTAGGGGAATAATTAAAAAAATTCCCGATACAAAATTAAACGGAGACCCTAAACAAAGATTACAAAATAATGTTAATATTACTTTTTCCTTTGTAGAAGGAGAATCTTTACTCTTAGAACTTAACATGGCAGGCATTTATGTCTCTACAGGTTCTGCCTGCTCGTCTAATAGTTTAAGTCCGAGTCATGTGTTAATGGCGCTTGGAAAAAATCCGGAGGACGCACATGGATCAATTCGGTTTTCCTTAGGAAGACCTACTAAAGAAAGTGATATCGATTATGTCTTGCTGGTTCTTCCCCAAATTGTTAAAAGATTAAGAAAATTATCACCTTTTAGAAAAAACAATAGGGTATAATTAATCATTAACAACCTTGTGATAACTCTTGATTCTTGATCCTTGATTCATGATTTTCGAATTTAATTAAAATTATGACAAATGTAAAATCCTACTCAGAAAAAGTTTTAGAACACTTTAAAAATCCGCATAACTACGGGAAAATGAAAAACCCATCTGCTATTGGTGAAGTCGGGAATATTGTTTGCGGAGACGTTATGTATTTATACATTAAGGTCGGAAAAAATAGTAAGCAGAAAGAAATTATAAAAGATATTAAGTTTGAAACTTACGGATGCGCTGCAGCAATTGCAACAAGCAGTGTTATTACGGATTTGGTTAAGGGAAAGTCTATAGACGAAGCTTTAAAAATAAATAAAGATAACGTCATAAAATCTTTAGAAGGATTACCGCCAATTAAAATTCATTGTTCTCTTCTTGCGGTAGATGCTTTAAAAGAAGCAATCTATAATTTTTTAGTAAAAGAAAAACGTAGTATCCCCGAGGAATTACTTAGTGTTCATGAAAAAAATAAAAAAGAAAGAGAATTTGTCGAAGATAAACACTCAAATTGGGTAGAAGCAGAAAAAGAGAAAGTTTAATTTAATTTTTATTTATTATTTGGTTTATTTCATTTATCATCTGTTTTATCTCTTCATTTATTAATCCATGCACCGCTGCTCCTTCTTCTATAGTTTCAAGTTCGTTAGCGTGACACCCTACACAATTTAACCCATGACTAAGCATTACGATAGCTGACTCGGGAAAATTTTTAATAACCTCTCCAATTAAATCCCCTTTTTTTACTATTTTTTTTACCATAATCCTTGCAAATACTAAATTTATTAGAAGATAATACAAACGGTGCTTATTGATTTATACTTTTATTTTTTGCTCTTTTAATTCTTAAATAAATAAATACTGTTACTCCAAATAATAGAGGAATCAACAACAATAATAGCCATCTATAATCAAATGCTTTCTTTTTTGCCTGTACTCCAAGCGCGATTGTTTTATTAGCACCATCAATATTTAAAACTTTTTCCGAAGTTTTGCCGTCTTTAAAAACAGTTTTAATTTTATAAATTCCTTTTGGAATATTGGAAAATTCAACTATTCCCTGAGCATCGCTTAATTCTCTGTATTCTTTTGACTCCTGAGAAACTAGTACCACCATTGTGCCGGGCAAAGGGCTTCCGTCTTCATTCTTAACTCCAAAGATTACTTTATAATCACTTCCCGTGTTTCCTTCTACTTGAGGCTTATTTAATCGCTCTATTAATCTTCCTGCTCCCGAAGTTGAATTTGCCTGAGTGTTAGAAGACCCACTCATAGTGTATACACCGTTTTTTAAAGACGATAATATTTCCGTAGATTTTTTATATGCCTTAACAGAGCCATTACTTAGAGACAAATATTCTTGTCCAGAACTAAGTGCTTTAAGAGTTAATGTGTATACGGTACATTTTGTGGAGGAATCTCCTAAAATTACTCCCGTAAAAGACGGGCTATTAATTGTTGGAGTATTCACAAAAGCAAAATCACAATCTCCAAGAATAATATCTTGGATTTGAATATTTTCCGAAGGAACAATGTTTACTTTTGCAGCGTTAAAAGCTGTTCCTTCTCCATTAATAATGATACTCGTTGTAAAAGTTTGTCCGACACTATAATTTCCTTTATCCGGCAAGGGAAAAATAGAAGCGGCATTTACTGAACCTGAGTTTTTTAAACCGAGCAAAATAAAAACAAACAGTATTAAGGTAAAGAAAAAAGAAGAATACATTATTTTTTTTGTTAGAAATTTATAAACCATTATAATCTCCGGCGATTATTGAAAAATCTTCAAGGTCGACTATTCCGTCTCCGCTAATATCGGAAAGTGCATAATTTAAATTATCGGTATTTTCATAATCTGTTGCAAACATAGAAAGATCGGTAAGATCAATTATTCCATCTCCGTTAATATCTCCGGAAATATGGTTTACTATGGTTATACTGTTATTCTGACTTTGTCTACCACTTGTATCTTTGCCATACACAATAAAAGTATTCGGACCTATCGCAAGTGTTACCGGAATAGTCCAGGTAGTTAATGTTGGGTAAGTTGCTCCATTTGAAAGACCGTTTACAAAAATCGAGGCTACTTCCGGTGTTTTTGTGCCGGCAAGGTCTATTACAATGCTGTATGTATCCGTAGGTTGGGCATCTATTGCAGGCGTTTGAATAACTATTGGAGTTGGGGTTGGCGGGACAGACGTTGGTGTCGGAGGTACAGGTGTTGGAGTTGGGGTTGGCATGGACGTGGGTGTTAAGGTTGGGGTTGGTGTTGGCATCGACGTTGGCACGGGCGTAGGTGTTGGAGGCACTGGGGTTGGTGTTGGCATTGGTGTACTTGTTGGTGTTAAGGTTGGGGTTGGTGTTGGAGTTAAAGGCATCGCAAACGTGTAAGATCCGCTTGTTGTGGATCCTAAAATTTCCTTGTGGGTTATACGGCTCTTAACGGAACCTCTTGTTATGGTAATTGTTCCTGTCCCGCTTGATAATGCCGCCAGATTTAAAGTATAAACAGTGCAATTTAAGGAAGATGTCTTTAGAATAGCACCGGAAAAAGAAAGGCTAGCAGCAGACGGCGTACTTCGTTTATTTGCCCAGGTAAAACCGCACCCTCCGGAGCTAACAGGAGTAATGGTTAAGCTTTGTACTTGGATATTGCTTGACGCAACAACTGTTGCCTCGGCTGCGTTAAAAGGGGTACCTCCTCCGTCAATTTTA
This sequence comes from Candidatus Levybacteria bacterium CG_4_9_14_0_2_um_filter_35_21, assembly GCA_002788395.1. GTDB lineage: Bacteria > Patescibacteriota > Microgenomatia > Levybacterales > UBA12049. The sequence continues at coordinate 12,872 of PFRF01000015.1, forward strand.
AGATCTACGCTAAATGTTTGTCCAGGAGAAAAAGTTCCGGCAGACGGATTAACTAAAATAGATGCTGTTTTTCCGGAAACAGGGGTTGGTGTTGGAGTAGCTGCTTGATCCTGAGATAAACAATTTACTCCCGTATCTGTTGGGCTGCAAGTTGGATCTGCAGTAAAAATTAATCTGTCAACGCTTATTTTTGCCTCCCTGCCAATTAGTTTTACATTGTGTGTTCCGGCACTTAAGTTTTTAAAAAGCACAGACGCTGGATTACCATTTTGATAATTAACCCAAACCCAAGTATTTAAGGGCATTCCTATCTGATCCCCAATATTTATTAAACACCCATTATCTATTTGCAGGAAAAAAGAATTAGAATTGTCTCCCTCTCCTCTTATTCTTGCCCAAATAGAATAAACCCCCGACTTTGGAATAGATATTGTTCCCCTGGCTACTCCTGCACCTACAGGAGCAGAATTAACACAAGGATTTGAAGAAAGGTTTGTTGAAAATACGTCAAATCTAACGTAGCTTCCTCCGGAGGAAAGAGTATCTGTTCCTAAAACAATATCTCCTTTTAGAGAAGTTGATTCTGCTTCTAAATCGGTAGCATCAACAGTAGCTGCTCTTGAGATATATCTCAAAACAAATATTGGGGCAAGAATCGCTACGATTAACGCCGTTATAATAAAAAATTTTGTAAATTTATCCTGGGATTTAATGAATTCCCATGTTCCTTGGAAGATTTTTACGAAAGAACTCTCTGAATTTTTTGAGTTATCGGCGGATGAGCCTACCGAAATTATTTTTGCCACCTTAACTAATAATAGGCTCTTCTAACCGGAAATTTCAACTACTATTATGAAAACGTCTTTCTACTTCTTCCCAATTAACAGTATTCCATAAGGCATTAATATAATCTGCTCTTTTATTTTTATATTTTAAATAATAAGCATGTTCCCAAAGATCAATTGCAAAAATTGGAGTGTGCCCAAGAGAAATTGGCGAATCCTGATTAGGGATATTGGCAATTTCCAGCTCTTGTCCGTCTAAAACTAGCCATGTCCAACCGCTTCCAAACAAACTTAGAGCAGACTGGTTAAATTTTTCTTTAAACTTATCAAAATCTCCGAATTTACTATTAATTGCTTCAAGAAGTTTTCCTGTCGGAATTCCTCCTCCATTTTGCTTTAGTATTGTCCAGAAAAACGAGTGATGGAAATGTCCTCCGGCATTATTTTTCACTTTTGTACGGATATCTTCCGGGACTTTATCCAATGATTTAAGTAAGTACTTAATATCCATACTTAAAAATTCGTCGTGTCCTGCTAAAACATCATTTAAATTTTTAACGTAAGCGGCGTGATGTCCGTCATGGTGAACCCGCATCGTTTCCTCATCTATAAAAGGCTCTAGGGCGTTGTAGCTATATGGAAGTTCAGGAAGTGTAAACATAATATTAATATACAACTTTTCTAAGATAAAAAGAAGCCATAAAGAGGTAAAAAATCTGTAAGAATTAAAATAAGCGTTAATAAATAAACTTATTTTCTTAAGATAAAAAGGAGAGCCAGGAGTGTATAAAGAATCAGAAATCCTACGGTTATGGAAACCAATTTTATTGCCTTGACTTGTTCTTTTTTTTGCCAGAAAAGGATAACCGGGTATCCAAGGGTTAAAATGCCGGAAACTAAAGCGGAAGTTACAAAAAGAATTAAAAAAAGAAGCGGACCTCTAAAATCGTTGATTTTTCCAAACAAGTGATTACTATTCCAGATTAAAACCGCTACTAAGCTGCAATATATTGCTAGACCGGTTGCCTGTAAAAAGCCAATAATTACCAAGTTATATTTCTTCACAAGAAGAATTATAGCAAAATTTACAGCTTAAAGTTTTTTATATTCAATTTTTGTAATCCTGGAGGCTTCTCTTTGCTCTTTTGAATTTCTAATATTTTTATAATAATATTTTTTATCAAAAATCTTACTATAGTCGCTAACTTTCTGTACAAATTCCATTCCCGTTAAATGATCTAATTCATGCTGAATTACTCTTGCCAAAAGTCCATCTGCAACTAGGGAAAATCTATTTCCCTTTTCACCAAAAGCTTCTATTCTTATTTTATTTGGACGAGAAACAGGACCAAATAAGTTTGCACTTATTACACTTCCACAGCCTTCAAAAACAATTGACCTTTTTTTAGAATGAGAGGTGATCTTTGGGTTAATATAAACCCGAAGCTCATCTACGTTAACTACTTTCCTATGGACAGTTTGTCTTGGATGAGTAATAAAAACTGCATAATTTTCGGCGATTTGAGGAGCGGCAATACCCACCAAATCGGTTTTATACATCGTATCTTTTAGATCTTTTATTAATTTTTTAAAAAGTGGAGAACTAAAATCTGTTATTTCTTTGTTTTTTGTTTTAAGAGCAGGATGTCCGGCTTGAACCACTTTTCTAACCGCCATAGAAGCGATTATAGCACACACATTGTTCTTAGCAAATTCCGGATGTTTTTAGTCTGTCTGCTGTCGCCTGCCAGCTGGCGGATTAGAAATTTTCTTCAAGTTCTTTTAGGCCGTTTTTCAGCGATTTAAACTTGTAGTCTCCAATAATTTTTAGTAACGACTTATTTTTTGCTCTTGAATTAAAAATTCCAATTGGTTGATCCTGTAAATGTTTCATAGGAAGTTTATATCTTTTAGCAAAAATGTTTGCTAGTTCATTTATGGTTGTTGATCTTCCTGTTCCTACCTCGAAAACACTTCCTGATTTAATCTTGCTGCCTTCTTCAGTTATTCTTTTCATTATCTGTGTAATATCGGAGACTGCAATAAAGTCACGGTTTTGTTTCCCATCTCCCGTTATTTTTAATGGTTTTTTTTCTTTTGCTGCTTGAAAGTACTTGTCTATTACTCCCGCGTATTCGGGATTTTGTCCATCTCCGTATATATTAAACAACCGTAAGCTAATTGCTTGAATTTTATGCCTATATTCAAACATCAAATCTTCCCCAATTTTTTTAGAAAGCCCGTAAGGATTGTCAGGAGTATAGACAGCAGCAGAAGAAGCAAAAATAATCGTTTGACAACCCATCTCTACTCCGGCCTTAATAACGTTATAAGTACCAACTATATTATTACAGTAATATTCTCCAGGCTTTTTTCTTGAATCTTCTACGGAAGTCAAAGCGGCAAGATGAATAACTATACCTTTTCCCTTTACTGATTTCAACAACTTTCTATAATCTAAAATATTCTGGTTGTTTTTTAGATCATAAATTTCGGCAAATGGAAATAATGTTACCAGATGTCCGCCAATAAATCCTTTTCCACCTGTTATTAAAATATTTTTATTCACAGTTTTTATTCAACTTTTTAGTCTTAAGAAACTAATAGCTTATATTTAAAACCTGACATCTTAGCTAGACTTGTTAGAATTATAACATTGAACACTAAACAAATGTTAAAACTATACTAGGCTTGATTTTAAAGTTAATCCTAAACCGTAAACATTACGGTTAACAATTTCTTCGGAAGTCTTTGAAAAGGCTTCAAAGAACATTTTCGGACTTTAAAAGCCGTAAGCTTTTTAAAAGATAAGATTTAGAATTTAAGATACCATAGATATAGGACTTAAGAGATAATTTGGGTATTGACAAATAGATATGCAATGTATATACTTTGATATATGAACACCACAGGTACCGGTATTTATATTCGGATGAATAAAGACATCAAAGAAGAAGCTCAGGATATAGCTGACAAGTTGGGATTTAGCCTCAGCACCCTTATTAAGGCCTATGTAAAACAGCTCGTTAAAACGAAACGGGTTGATTTTAGCCTGGAGGAAAAACCAAGCCAATATCTTATTGACTCTATAAAAAGAGCAGAAAAGGATATTAAAGAAGGTAATGTTTCCCCAGCATTCAAAACAGGAAAAGAAGCTGTAGCATGGCTTGAAAAACAAGGTATATGACTATAAACTATACCGATAATTTCCTCCGACAGCTCAAAAAATCGAATGTACAAATAAGAAAAACTTTTAAACAACGTCTTCTATTGTTTGTTGAAAATCCAAACGATCTTGAATTTAACAACCACCCACTCCAAAGAGAATATGTTGGCTTTAGGAGCATAGATATTACTGCAGACTATCGAGCTGTTTATAGAGAGGTTATTCAAAAAGATGACACATATATTTATTTTATCTCGCTTGGAACTCATCACCAGCTATACGAAAGATAAAAGATACCGCAGATATAGGATGTAAGATTTAGGATTTACGATTTAAGACGTGAGATATAAGAGCTTATTTATTGATATACTTACTGAATAGTTTTTTCCACTAAAGGCAATATCCTACTTATTTCTTCTTTCTTTGATTTATCAACAACTATCGAAGCTTTCTCATAGTCCAATCCGTTTTCAATAGATTCTTTTACTACACTGTCGTGCTCTGCTCCCATCTGCTGGCATAAATTAAACAGTTGATAAAATAACCATTGCTCCTGTCCTTCCGGGTTTTTTACTGCGGGAATTTGAAATAAATTCATTAATAACCTTAATCTTTTCCTTAGGGTATGAAAATCGCCGGCACTTAATATTTCTTCCGAAGACAACGATCCAATATCGTTTATTTTCTGACTTGTGTAATCTTGAAAACTCTCTGAAGTTGCCGGCTTAAAACCTCCCGGATTAACTAAGCTTTCAAGTAAATCCTCTTCCAAAAGCTTATCCACAAATATTTGTCTTTGAGGAACACGGTAATGATCTGCGTGCTCTCCCAAGGTTCCTAAAAAAATATGCAGATTTTCGGGACACAGATGTGTTTCGTCGAATAGTTTGTAATGCGCTTTTAAAATTAAACCAAAACTTCTTACTACTTTTAAAGCCTTATGGGAAGCTTCGCTTGGTTCTAAGAGATAATCTCTTGCGGCCCGGTGATCATACGTATAATTCCATCCTTTTTCTGCTTCCTGCAATAAATCTCTATAACTATCTTGTAAACCAAATATCGGATTTTCCTGAAAACAACAAAAATCTACTCGCGGCTTAGATCTAATAGCTTTAAACCGCGAGATAAGAATCGGAGTTGTTTTTTTAATCTCGGTAGAATTTCCAAAAAATAATTCTTTTTTAGTCATAAGGGGAAATTCTACCAAGACAGGTATTTATTGTCAATAAAAAATATTGATCACACAACTATGAGGACGTTGAACTTAAGCGTTCCCTCTAATAAACCTCAATAAAAATACTACTACCGCAATGACGAGTAAAATATGGATAAGTCCTCCGCCAATGTTAAGCGCAAATCCACCTAACCACATTACTATTAATACAATTGCGATGATTTCAATCATTCCCATACTTCCCACCTGCCTTTATGTGTTTTTATCGACAACTTTTTTTGTGTCTTCTGCAATCTTTTTGACCTTACTAGTTGTTTCCTTAACATTTGGTTCTTTTTTCAATGTTTCAACATAATCCATTGCTTGATCTTTTACATTTACCAGCACTTTCTTTACCTTTTCTCTGGATTTTTTATCTTTTAGAGCCATTGTTGCCGCAACTGCAACGCCTGCTATTGCAACCGCTCCTGCCACTCCAGCGACAACAGAGCCGACTTTATTTTTATTTTTCATATTTTTCACATCCTTACCCTAATGTTATTCTTCTTACTTAGTCTGCTTTACATTTACATCAATACTTTTGGGAACATTAACTTGAACCCCATTGTTCCCACTTAATCCCCGTACATAAGGAAGGGCATAAACAAAAAATAGAAATGCAAATACAATTAAAATGACTGCTCCTACTAAAAACCCCATACCACCGTTGCCGGAGGGGTTAGTGTTTGGTGCAGGATTAACTATTGTTGTTGCCATAAATATTTACCTCCTCACATAAAAATAGATAAAATAAGTCCTATGATAATTACAATAACGATAACGTTGGGAAGACCTGAAACCGCCAGAATACCAAGTACGGAGAGTAGCCATAAGACAAGCAGCACTGAGGCAACTGCCTGAAGCGGACGGGGTAAAATACCTATCGCCCACCCAACTGCCGCAAGTATAAGAATTTCCCACAAAGTAACCGCATGATTATTAATTGTAAAAAGAACGATATTTGGAATAGCAACTCCCGATATGGGGGCATATCCGAGGAACCAAAGTATAATAAGAATAATAATAATTGTTATTAACATAATTAATTTTGTTTAAACATCTTTTGGCGAAATTGGATAAATAAGATTCAAAAGATAGACAAGACCCCAGGCAACACAGAGATATACAATAGCAGCAACTGTTGTTGACCACTCAATTACAGAATTTCCCGTTACAGATACTCCCAAAATTCCGCTAAAAGGAGCTGCTAAAGGCGTAGTTAGGGCGTAAATTAAACCGGTAAATCCAACGAATGGATTTGCTCCCAATGCCTTTAAAACAATTCTGAATATGAGTAATACTTCTACCAAACCTAAGATATACCAAATAACTTGATTAAACCTGAAAATTGTTTTCTTTTTTTCATACACTTTTTGAGGAGCTTCTCCTTTTGCCTGAGGCTCAACTTGGGTTGTGGTTTTTTTAATAACTTGCTGAGGAGACTCCTCGCTAATTGTTGTGACTTCTTCTTGGGTAGTATCTTCTTGAATCATAGTGAGTTAATTATACAAAAGCTTAAAAGAATCTACAGCAATGCGCTTATATATTTTGACGTAACCGGGATAACAAGTTTTTTGTAATCTACATTACAACTTTGCGTGGTTTGAAGATAATTCGGAGTTTAATTTTTTGATGCTTTCAAATAACATTAAATGGTCAACATATTTAACCAATCCTTTTTTCTCCAGCTTTACCATTTCATTGCTTGCAGTCTCCCTAGCCACTCCAACGAGCGTTGCTATATCTTGTTGTGTAAAGCGGTGTTGAATAAGTATACCCTTGCTATTCTTTTTCCCAAAATGTTTAGCTATATAAAGAAGTACGGAAATTACTCTTCGATATGCATCACTGAATACTAAATGTTCGATACGGGTAAGTGACTCTGCATAATCCTCTATTAATTCGCTTAATAGTTCAAAGATGACAGTCGGTTTATCTTTGATAAAATCGACTACCTGATCTTTAGGCGCACGTCCTACCTCAACAGGGGTTAAGGCTTCGAAATAGTAAACGTTAGGTGTGCCATTAACTGCCCACACCATGGGAAAATATGAGAGAGGCCTGAGAATGTGAAGTGTAAGTTCAAAACCTGTTTTAGAGATAGTGTACTGCCTAACATACCCTTTTTTTAAACAGAAAATGCCTTGTGGGTCGTCGTCTGCACGAATAAGCATTTCACCCTTTTTATAGCTGCGGGTCGTAAATTGCTTATAAAACGCTTCAAACTCTTGAACTTTATCCCTATTCATTTTGGGTTTTATAAACTTTGTTTTACTAAATATATAGGAAAAACAAAAAATAATCAATAGTTATGCTTAGCAAAGACTGCTGGTCTAAATTCTTGCGTTAGGAGAAACCTGTCTTTTTTTAACTTACCGGTGAGGATAACACTGACCAAAAAGGATACAAAAGACTACCTTTATACAACTTGTGTAACCAGTTCGTTGAAATATGCTTTTCGATGATTAAATTTTTCCACAGGTAGTTAGTACGCACGGTTGACCCAAAAAACAACTTATCGGATATTAATGACTTTTTTTGAAATAACTTGGATGGTATTCATATCTATTGTCAAGCCGGGGGCAGGAGAGAAGCCTTAGATATTATTAGGTTAATTTCCTGCCTCAAATTAGACTAACAAGAAGTATAACCTTAAAGATATTTACATGCAGCAACGTAGACTTCGTTTGTTTAGTAATTTGAATTGCTTAAATTTTGTAAGAAAAAATAGCGGAGTTTTTATAAAAAGGAGTATAATATGAGCACATGAGAATAAGATCAAAAACTATATTTTCAAATTCCTCTCTGCGTACTACTGCAGAAACAGAAACTAAAAAAATAAGCTACTGGCTTGAAAAATTGTTTAGACAGGGAGAGAAAAAGGAAGCTGAAGAAGAAAAAATATCTCTACAAAGAGAGACAGAAAGACAAATGCAAGAAGAAGGACTTGAAGATGCTGTTAAGGAACACTCTAGAAAAGTAGGAACAGACCAACACATACTGGAAGACATGATCGCTAAATCAAACCGGATACTAATAAGCATCTCTTCCGTATTTCCCTGGGATTTTTTTCCGGACACTATTAATGTTGAGGAAACAAGAGTAACTATTATTCAACGCCAATTATTTGCTTCTCAGGCACATAGCGTGGATATTAAAACCATTTCTAATGTATTTTTAGATTCTGATCTTTTCTTTGCATCTTTAACAATTGTGTCTAGAACATTTGAAGAAAACAATGTCAAAATCATGAAATTACGGAAAAAAGAAGCTATTCTAACACGCAGGCTTATCGAAGGACTACGAATGTTTATAGAAAAAGATATTGATACCTCAAAATATTCAACCGTAGAATTAATAAATAAACTTAAAGAACTTAGCACAACAGGAATCGTTTTGTAACCTTATTAAAACTACCTTCCGAGGATTAAATTAAGCAGCAAATCACAGATTCAACAAGTCAACATCCTGCATTGGATCACGAATTTCTTTTCTTCCAGCTCGAGTATCACTAATTCCCATCGTTACTTCTACTCTTCCATCTGCTAGTTTTTCTATTCCGGCGGTAAAAACTACATCGTGTGTTTTTTGCAGATTTTCCAGATCTTTGTCCGGTATTTCTTCCGGGACTTGATCAAAATCCGATCGGTCGGCAACTACTTTTATTAACGGCTTAAGACCACCTGTCTCCGGATCTTCCTGAAACAAGATTTGACCTGTCTGTAAGTCGGTTAACATCCAAATAGCGTAATAATGTAACCTTATTACTTTCCCTTTTTTGTCATATTCTTTCTCAGCAATATGTCCATATACCTGTCCATCCTGTAAGGGGCAGTTTGGACCGCCGTGATTTTTGGGGTGAAAGTTTGTTATAAGAAAGTCTGCTTCTGTTAATGGTTGAGAATTTACATCGTTTTTATATTCTTCCCAAGTAGAATAATCACGAAAAGCAAGTTTCCCAGGACCACCAATTTCTCCCTGTGGCCGGTAAGAAGCTCTCACCCTATCTGGCAGTTGAACAGGCCGGTTGTCTTTACCCGGTATTGTTTGAAAATTTTTTAAATTTCTTACATTCGGTCCTCTAAATTGAATCGTATTAAAACTTGTTATCTTACCATCCTCATCTGCATGAATTTTTACTACACCTAAAACCGGATTGTCTTTATCGTCAAGCGTTACCGATGGATCCTGTGCCATATCTATTATTGGTCTTGTTAAGTCAAATGAGTATTCTCCATTTTGAGGATCTTCCTTAATAAAACCAACAAATGACAATTCGCTATCGCGTGCTTCAAACCTAACTGCCATAATCCTATCTCCTTCATCATAAAAAGGCTGAGTGGGGTTGTACCAATCTATCGGAGTACCCTCTTTGACCATTTCTCCGTTTGTATTTTTTACTTCGTGGCGAATATTTTTTCTTCTCTGGTTAATAAGAAATTGTCTAAGTAATGGCTGGTCAAGACGCACGGGGAGCAATTCTCCGGGAAAATATCTCCCTTCTTTTATTTCTACCTCTCTTTGCCTTACATATTCATTGTGCAATACGCTGGCAAGGGGGATTGAGGGGTTAAACCCCTTTTTTTCTCTATGCTCATGGAGGATGGTAATTTTAGGATGAGTTGTTGACTCACCTGTCTGTTGGGGAGATGAAAAAAGGCTATCTTGACGGGCAACAAGAGCTTCGATTCCCATATCGGCCTGCCTAAAGGAAGTGTGCTCTGCTTTGATGAACTTGTCAAGGGCTAGTCCCGAGGAATAGTGGTGTTTAGTCCTGGCGGAAAATAATTGTAGAACATTTCTTTTCGATAACAGTTGCAGGTTTGAAAGTTTCCAGTTGGATCGTTTTCTTTACGGTACTACCGCTTCCTAGACTATCAATAATGTTGTTTGCAAAATTTCCAAAAAGACTTAAGACGTTGTCCCAAAATGAGGCTTTTATTTCGGCTCCCAAAACCGCTATCTTTGGTAAAATATTATAACTTGTAGCGCTAGCCTTGGGCTCGCAAACTATATCGCTCCAAATTCTGTATGTTTTTCCTTTTTTTAGTTCCGGTAATTTAAATACCCATTGAGTTTGATATTTAACGACAAGCGGCGAGCTTTTAAGAGAGGCCTTAACTACTGTAGAAGGAATTTTGTCGGATTGTTTAATAATTGTCCCGGTAGTGGTATCTCCTTCTGTCATGTAAAATTTTTCAAAAGTTACTTTTGCATCATTATTATCGTTCCCTACTATTTTTGAATTTGATGTTATAGTAACCATTTCTCCCGACATTAAACCGGAATAAGTAATTCCATCGCACGTACAGGAAGCGGGGGCACAAATGTTATCAACTATATTACATCCTGTGCATATATCTCTTGATGTAGCACAATCCGCAGGAGTAGTACATGCAGTTCCACAAGCAGGCGGAGCGGTACAAACATTATTTATACAAGTAGTACAGCCATTTATTGCGCCATTACAATCCGGAGGGGTATTACATGGAGTTCCGCAAGCAGGTGGGGGAACAGTGGTTCCGGGAGTTCCGGGAACAGTGGTTCCGGGAGTTCCGGGAACAGTGGTTCCGGGAGTTCCGGGAGTGGTAGAAGTTGTAGGAGGAACTGCACAAACATTATTCACACAGGCAGTGCAACCTCCCTGCGCACTATTACACTCTGCAGGAGTCGTGCATGGAGTTCCGCAAACAGGAGGAGCCGTGGTACTCGTAGATTCACAACTGTTCGACGGACATTCAGAACGCGTTCCGTTAATATTTGATGCGTTACACTGACAATCGGGAGCATAGCTTTGTTTAGGAGTATCTAACCCACTTGAATCGGTTGTCCAACTCGCAAAACAGTATTTATATTTATCACTACATCTTGAAAAAGCTCCTGAATATGGGGCAGTTTCTGCCCGATAGCAACATCTAGAAGAACCTGTTGTTGGCTGACAAACACCGGGAGAAGATCCGGTACCAAAATTAAAACAGCTATCGTGCGAAGCTCCTCCATATTTTGCGGGACTCTGTGGAGTACAGGTTGTTGAACTGTTATCTTGCGGGTATCCACAGCAGTAATTCGTGCTGCCGGGAACAGCATCCCATGACCCACAACTACATTTCCATTCATCCGCCGTTACCGATGAATGCACTGCGGTCGGATTCGTTCCATTATAGCCATTGCAAGAACAGTCCAGTGAATATTTTACGTTGGTTTTTGAAGAAGTTGGAGCGTCACAGGTTCCCCCCGTAATATCATAAGTAACATATGTATGTTTATAGCTATCGCTACACCTAAAACACTTCGTGGTCGTAGTACCGGATGGGATTGTTGCGGTTGTCCCTGCTGGTCTTGTTGTTGCGGTAGATCCCGGCTTTGTTGTTGCGGTAGATCCCGGCTTTGTTGTTGCGGTAGATCCCGTTGAAACACATCCGTTAGCGGCAATGGAACATTCTTTCCCAGTTCCACACGTATCCTTACATACGTCAGCTGTTTTATTATATAAATAGCAGGATGCCCCACAAGGATTAGTTGCTGTCGTCGTTGTTGTGTTTGGATTAAATAATCCACAACATTTACTTGATTTACTATAACAGTAGAGGTTCCCTCCAAGTATCGTTGCACACTGAGCACCTATAGATTTACTGGCACAATAATTAGCAAATAAGTCTGGACAAGAACTAGTATTGCTCGGATAGCAACATTTCTTACTTGCAGTTACACAAGTTCCTTTAACGCTGGGGTAACCAGAAACAGTACATGCATTACCTAAAGTAGTACATCCACCGACACTCCCGCATACAGTTTCTGTCGGTAATGCTGCTTCTTGCCTACCAACATTTTGTAAAAAAAGAATTGACAAAAAAGAAAAAATGGCAATAAAGATAAATGTTCTAATGTATTTTTTCATTTTAATTCTTTTATTAACTCCGAAGCTCCTCCAAATCTTCGGATTACAACTTTACTTATAACAGATACTCCTTTATTATCCTTTCTTACAATCTGGTATCCGGGAACATTTTCCAAAATTGTTCTTACAGCAACTACGTCTCCTACTTTAATCGCTTTTTGAGAAAGTTCCTGCCTATTTGTTTCAAAAATCAAAGAAACATAATCGTTTTTCCAAGTTTTTTCCGTTGCCGGTCCGTAATTTAAATCTTCGACTAAGAAAAGAGTTGGTGTATTTTGTTTACTGTTTCCGGAAGTAATTAGGTTTAAAAATGAATTTTCAAAAGTAATTCTGCCCTTAAATATATTTTTAGTTGTCGGGTTTTCCAGTAGAATATAAATATCTGTTGAGTTTTCTATTTTCTCCCATCCCTTAAAAACGCCAAGAGCCATCATAATATTGTCCGGATATGCTTCTTGGTAGCCTAAACCCACGGAATCGTAATGGGTTGTGGAGGTTTTTCGGGTATCGTCTGCAATAATATTTCTACCCGTGTTGTCGTTTTTATTGCCATTCCAATAAATCTTATATCCTGCTTTTTCTACGGCTTCCTCTACCGAAACCATTTTTTTAGTGTTATCCGCAGTTTTTTCCGAAGTTTTTGATTCCGGCTGAAAGATAACCCACACTATTAACAATAGAGTAATTATTAAAAAGGCAGAGATAAATAGATAAATTGGCTTAAAAAAAGTTTTTTTAGTGAAAACAGGATCAGTATTAACTTTAACCTTTTCTGTTGACTCCTGATTTATATTTTCCATTTAAAATTAAAGTAAGAATAAAAAAGAAAAACCAATTATAGCTACT
>PFRF01000021.1 GCA_002788395.1 Candidatus Levybacteria bacterium CG_4_9_14_0_2_um_filter_35_21
ATTCATTGGTAAAGCAGCGCGGCTATAAAATTGGAACAGTAGGAATTATAGAAAGCATGTACCAGGCATTTAGCGCATTTGTAACATATGCAAGGCTATGGGAGTTGCAGCAGAAAAATAATTCTAAACTTAAAACTTAAAATGAATTCATTTTGTAACTTTAGCGAAGAAGTATTTAAAAAATATTGGCCGATAATTTTAATTTTTTGTATTTGGTTTATTTTCTCAAGTCCATATTTTATTAACAATAAAATACCTTTTGCATCGAGTTATCAGGTAAATTTTTTTTCTCCTTGGAGCGCATACCCTCAATTTGCCGGACCCGTAAAAAACAATGCAATGCCGGATGTTATAGGTCAAATTTATCCTTGGAAGCATTTTACTATACAAACTTTTAAAGCCGGGCAAATTTCGCTTTGGAATCCATACAGCTTTTCCGGGACTCCTCATTTAGCTAATTATCAATCTGCAGTATTTTCTCCTTTTAATTTATTGTTTTTTCTTCTGCCATTTGTAGACGCATGGAGTATTGCAATTTTATTGCAACCGTTATTGGCTGGAATTTTTATGTATTTATTAATGAAAACTTTAAGCGTTAATAAAATAGGTGCATTAATTTCTTCTATCGCTTTTATGTTTTGTGGATTTATTACGACATGGATGGCATATGGAACCTTAGGTTACGCGGTATTATTTTTACCTCTTATGCTTTATGCAGTAGAAATGTTTTTTAAAACCAATAATAGAAAATTTTTATTTATTCTTTCTATTTCTATTCCCCTATCTTTCTTTTCGGGGCATTTCCAAATCAGCTTATATGTTTTTTCCACTCTAATTGCTTATATTGTTTATAAATATTTTTCTACCAAGAATAAGAGAAGTGTCCTAACGGTATTACTTTATACTTTTTTTGGTTTGTTAATTTCATTGGTGCAAATACTTCCTTCCATAGAGTTATATTCTCAAACTCTAAGGAGTTCTATATTTCAGAAAGGGGAAGTAATTCCATGGGGATATTTATCTACACTTATTTCCCCGGACTTTTTAGGAAATCCTGTTACGAGAAATGATTGGTTTGGGCATTATGCGGAATGGAATGCATATATAGGATTAATTCCGCTAACCCTTGCATTTTACGCATTTACAAGTAAAAAAGATACTCGAACATTTTTTTTCTTATTTATTGGAATCTTAGCAATATTATTGGCTTTTCAAACACCGATTTTAGATTTATTAATTGCTTCCCGTATTCCTGTTTTGTCGACTAGTGCTGCAAGCAGAATAATAGTGTTATTTAGCTTTTCATTTGCTGTATTATCCGGTTTTGGATTCGAATTTTTTGTAGAAGATGTAGAAAAGAAAAAATTTAAAAAAATTATTTTATGGCTAGGTGGATTTATTATTATTTTTATTATTCTGTGGTTTATTGTTTTATTTAAATTGATATTACCACTAGATAAAATTATTATCGCAAAGCGAAATCTTATCTTACCCACAACATTATTTTCTTTTTTTATTTTATCAATCTCGTTTTTATTTATCGAAAAAAAGTTTAAGTTTAATAGAAATGTAAAGCAAACGATTTATTTTTTTATAGTAATTCTTATTGCTTTTGATTTATTACGTTTTGCATCAAAGTGGCAAACATTTGACTCTAAAAATTTAGCTTTTATAGATGTTCCCGTATCTAAAGAATTTAAAAAGATTTCCGGTTATGAAAGAATTATCGGTAATTATGGTGCCGAAGTAGCAGTCTATTATGGTTTACCCTCTATTGAGGGGTATGACGCAACTTATATAAAAAGATATGGAGATTTTGTCGCCAGTTTTAATAATAAAAAAGTTGAAGATTTTGATCGTTCAATTATTTCTTTCTCCAGAAATGGCATAAATACTTCCAAAGCAATTAATTTACTTGGAGTAAAATATCTTATTTATAAATTTTCCGATGGAAGAAATTCATGGACATTTCCATTTTGGGAATATCCCAAACAGTTTGTTCTAATTTACAAAGACCAAGCTTTTGAAGTGTATAAAAACAATGAAGCTTTTCCCAGAGCTTTTTTAGTAAATAATTACGAAGTAATTCCGGATCAAAATAAAATTATTAAAACCTTATTTAGCCAGGGATTTAATATGAGAGAGAAAATTATTCTGGAAAAAGACCCCGGAGTTGTAAAGTCTAAGAATAATCCAGCTAAATTAGAAATCACAAAATATTCCCCGAATGAGATAATTATTAAAACCGAAGTAAAAAATGACTCACTTCTTTTTTTGTCGGACAGCTACTATGACGGATGGAAAGCCTATCAAGACGGAAAAGAAATTCCAATATACAGAGCAAATTATGCTTTTAGAGCAGTTTCGGTAAATGCCGGTAGTCACGTAATTGAATTTTCTTATGATCCGTTAAGCCTTAAGATTGGATTACTCCTAGCGATTATAGGATTTGGAGGATTACTTGCTCTTTTTGTTCCAAAACGTTAAGTCTTTTAGCTTCATTTTCTTTGTAGCAAAGGCAAAGAGATAAATAATTTCCAAAATTCCTACGGTATTGACTATTAGTATCACTAGGAACCAATTTTTCTGTCCGTTTTTGGCAGAATTCCATAAAGCAAGCCCCTTCCAAAGCAGTGACCATAAAAACATTACAAAGAAAACTGCAGGAGGAAAGCCTGTAAGTGGGAATAAGTCATTCATTTAAAATATTATATTATTTGTATAAGCGGTTTGCAAGTATACTAAAAATTGATAGAATAAGAACGTGAGAATAGGGATTTTTGACCCTTACCTGGATACTTTGGGAGGAGGCGAGAGATATATGTTAACTATTGCCTCTTGTCTTTCCAAAAATAATGAAGTTTCTGTCTTTTGGGATTCCGACAATCCTCTCAAGGAAGCGGAAAAAAGATTTGAAATAAATCTTTCCGGTGTTGACACCTCAGGGAATATTTTTTCCGACAAGTTTAGTTTTTCTAAACGTCTAAAAGCATCTAAAGAGTTTGATTTAATCATTTATCTTAGTGATGGGAGTATTCCTTTAGTTTTAAACAAATTAATTGTTCATTTTCAGTTCCCCGTAGAATGGGTTGATTATAAAAACTTATTATCAAAATTTAAGATAAGAAGAATAAACAAAATAATTTGTAACTCTTTGTTTACAAAAAAGTATATTGATAAGAAATTGCATCGAAAAAGCATTGTTCTTTATCCGCCTGTAGTTAGTTACAGTAGCTTACATAATTTAAAAAAAGAAAATCTAATATTAACCGTAGGAAGGTTTGAGAAATTAAAGACAGGAGGAACTTTTAAAAAGCACGAAATATTAATAGAAGCATTTAAGAGCTTGATAAAAAACGGATTAAAAAATTGGAAACTTGTTATTGTAGTAAGCCATAAAGAGGCAGATGAAGACGAGATATTGAAAATTAAAAACAATGTTAAGGAATATCCGATAGAAATAGTTAGAAATGCGACATGGAGTGTTCTAGAAAATCTTAACAAGCGGACAAAAATTTATTGGCATGCTGCCGGTTTTGGCGAAGATCTGGAAGAATATCCTGAGAGAGCTGAGCATTTTGGTATAACTACGGTAGAAGCAATGTCTGCAGGGGCAGTTCCGGTAGTAATTAAAGCAGGCGGACAAATGGAGATCGTAGATGAAAAATCCGGATTTTTTTGGAATACGAGGGAGGAGTTAATAGCAAAAACTTTAAAATTAATTAATGATGAAGATTTACTTAGTTTAATGTCAAAGAACGCTATGGAAAGATCGCAACTTTTTACGGGGTATCGTTTTTGTAAGGAATTAACAAAAATAATAGATGAAGAATAAACTTTTTCCGACTTCCCTGTTCGTAATAATTACTTTGATTTTTTTTTGGCCGTTTGTTTTGCAAAATAAATTGCCTATTCCGGCAGATACTATTGTCGGGATGTATCATCCATATAGAGATTTTTACACGAATAGTTATCCAAGAGGCGTTCCATTTAAAAATTCTTTAATAACAGATCCTGTTAGGCAACAATATCCTTGGAAAAAATTGGCAATAGATCAATTAAAGGGCGGTCAGTTGCCGTTATGGAATCAGTATTTATTTTCGGGAACTCCTTTAATTGCAAATTTCCAATCTTCTGCTTTTTATCCTTTAAACTTATTATTCTTTATTTTTGATTTTAATTTTGCTTGGGGAATATTTATATTACTTCAACCCTTACTTGCTTTAGTTTTTATGTATTTATATCTTCAGAATTTAAAATTAGATAAGAGCGCATCTTTTTTTGGATCAATTGCTTTTGCATTTTCCGGATTTTCCATAGCTTGGCTTGAATGGGGGAACATTGTTCATACTGCTTTGTGGTTGCCACTAATTCTTCTTTCTATCGATAAGATCATAATCAATGTTCAGGAAATAAAAAACAACAAACAAAGAGTGTTGTGGGCAATTATTTTTATGTTCTCTTTTTCGTCCTCTTTTTTTGCTGGTCATTTGCAAATATTCTTCTATCTATTCATTTTTTCTTTAGTTTATTTTGTTTTACGTTTTTTTCAATATGGCAGAATGATGAAATCACTTCTTTTGGTCGTTGGCTCTTGTTTTCTGTTTCTTGTTCTTACTTTTATTCAATGGTTTCCTGCAATTCGGTTTATTTTACTTTCCGCAAGGGAAATAGACCAAGTAGATTGGTTTAAGTCGGGTTGGTTTATCCCTTGGCAGAATATCGTTCAATTTATTATTCCTGATTTTTTTGGAAATCCTGCGACGTTAAATTATTGGGGAGTTTGGAATTATGGAGAATTTATAGGTTTTACAGGAGTAATTACCATAGTAATGGCAGTTTATGCATTATTTTTTAGACGTGACAGAAAAACCCTTTTTTTTGGCACAGTTTTTTTTGTTTCCCTTCTTTTGGTCTTTCCTACAATTTTTGCAGAAATTCCTTTTAAATTGAATATTCCTTTTTTATCCTCCTCTCAGCCGACAAGAATGATTTTTATTATAGATTTTGTTTTAAGTGTTTTGGGTGCGCTTGGTTTTGATTATTTCCTAAAAAATAAGAAAAAAATATTATATCCTCTTGGACTTGTAGGGTTTATTTTTATTGGCATTTGGGTTTTTGTTTTAATTTTAATTAAAGACCAGAGTTTGTCTGCTAATTTAATGGTATCAAAACAAAATCTTATTTATCCCACATTAATATTTGTTGTTTCCGCTGTAGCTATTATTCTTGCAAAATCTCTTACAAAAAGAAAAAAAATACAAACTACACTTCCTTATATTTTAATTCTAATTTTAATTGTAGATTTGTTTAGGTTTGGCTGGAAGTTTACGCCTTTTGTAAAACAAGAATACCTTTTTCCAAAAACAAAAATTTTATCTTTTTTAATTGCGCAAAAAGGGCAATTTAGAATAATGGCAACGGATTCCAGAATTCTTCCTCCAAATTTTTCTGCAGTTTATAAATTACAGACAATAGACGGATATGATCCTTTATATTTACTTAGGTACGGAGAATTTGCAGCATCAATTAGCAGAGATAATCCGGATATTAGTGTTCCGTTTGGCTTTAATAGAATAATTACGCCACAAAATTATGCATCTCAGTTTGTAGATCTTTTGGGAGTAAAATATATTTTGAGTCTGGAAAAACTTAAGGATCCTAAACTTAAAGAAGTCACGAGAGAAGGAGAGGTAAAGTTATACGAAAATCTAAATGTTTTCCCAAAAGCATTTTTTGTTTCAAAAACATATTCTGCTAAAAACAAAGAGGATTCTATTAGTACAGTTTTTAATTTACAAGCAAAAAATGAACTAAGTACAACAGCTGTTGTAGAAGATTTTAAGGGGAAAGATGTTGGCTTGATTTGGGATACAGGAGAAACATTGCCGGTGGTTCTGGAATATGCGGACAACAGAATTGTAATTAAAACAAATAATCAAAACGATGGTTTTATGGTACTTACGGAAAGTTTTTATCCTTCTTGGCATGCTAAGATTGATGGAGTGGAAACAAAAATTTTAAGGACTGACTTTATTTTTAGAGGAGTCGTTGTGCCAAGAGGTGAGCATATAATAGTGTTTTACAATCAACTATTTTAAAAAATGGATATAAGCGTAGTAATTCCGAATTTTAACGGGGAAAATATTCTTAGAAAAAACATACCTAAGGTAATTGAAGTTCTTGAGGATTATGTTAAGGAAAGCAAAAAAAAGGTAGAAATAATTTTAGTTGATGATTGCTCCGAGGATAGTTCAAAAAAGGTAATTGAAGATTTTATAACAAATAGCGTAAATAGCGAAATAAAAATAAAATCTTTTTATAATGAAAAAAATTATGGATTTTCTTCTACAATTAATAATGGAGTAAAAAATGCTGATGGAGAAATTTTAATTCTTTTAAATACGGATGTAATTCCTAAAAAAGGCTTTATCAAACCGCTTCTTAGCCATTTTACAGACGAAAAAGTTTTTGCAGTAGGATGCATGGATGAAAGCGTTGAAAACGGGAGCATTACCTTAAGGGGCAGAGGAGTAGGAAAATGGAAAAGAGGCTTTTTAGTTCATTCTGCGGGCGATTTAGACAAGTCTGATACTCTTTGGGTAAGTGGTGGAAGTGGAGCTTTTAATAGAAAGATTTGGGAAAGACTTGGTGGGCTTAACGAACTTTATAATCCATTTTACTGGGAAGACATAGATCTCTCATACAGAGCATTAAAATCCGGGTATAAAGTTTTTTTTGAGAAAGAGAGTGTAGTAAGGCACGAACACGAAACAGGTACTATTAAAAGCAAATTTAGCTCATTTGACGTAAAAAAAATTGCTTACAGAAATCAGTTTATGTTTGTATGGGAAAATGGAGACTTTACAAAAATTATCTTAAATATTTTATTTCTGCCATATCACACTGTTAAGGCTTTGATTAATTATGACAAAGCATTTTTCCTAGGTCTTTTTAAAGCTTTAATAATCTTCCCAAAAATTGTACAATCTAGTTCTAAAAACAGAAAGTTCTTTATTAGAAGCGATAAAGACGTTACGGAAAGTATCAAATGAAATTATCTATAATAATCCCCGTTTATAACGAAGAAAAAACAATACTTCAAATTTTAGAAAAAGTAAAAAAAGCTAATATTTCTGTTGCCCATGAAATTATCA
Organism: Candidatus Levybacteria bacterium CG_4_9_14_0_2_um_filter_35_21; assembly: GCA_002788395.1. Lineage (GTDB taxonomy): Bacteria > Patescibacteriota > Microgenomatia > Levybacterales > UBA12049. The sequence continues at coordinate 7,158 of PFRF01000021.1, forward strand.
TAGTAGATGATGGTTCAACGGATACGACACGAGAAAAATTAAAAAAAATAAAAGGAGCTAGAGTTATTTTTCATAAAAAAAATCAGGGTAAAGGAGCAGCAGTAAAGACAGGAATTAAAAATGCAAAAGGAGATTACATTTTGATTCAGGATGCTGATCTGGAATACGACCCAAACCAAATTAAAGATTTGTTAAAACCCATTTTAGAAAATAAAGCAAAAGTTGTATATGGAACAAGATTAGATAGGGCTCCTCATCTTAAAAAAGAAGAAGCGAAGCATTTGTTTATAATTCATTATTTCGGAAATAGATTTTTAAGCCTTGTAACAAGTGTTCTTTACGGACAGTGGCTTACGGATATGGAGACTTGTTATAAATTATTTCCCAAAAAAGCTATTTCTTCAATTAAACTTAATGCAAAAGGATTTGAATTTGAGCCCGAAGTAACTTCAAAACTTTTAAAACAAGGATACAAAATAAAAGAAGTATCGATTACAGCAAATCCAAGAGGATATGACGAAGGGAAGAAAATTAATACTTTCCGGGACGGTGCTAAGGCTTTGTGGTCGCTAATAAAATACAGACTTACAGATTAAATTTATTCAATTAACATTATGTGTAAATATACAAGAGGAGAGGGTTTGCTTGAAGGTTTTCTTGCAAAAAAAAGATCAGCCAAGGCAAATAGTTTAATAAAAGATTTTCATAGAAAGGGTAGGATCTTGGATATTGGTTGTGGCAGTTATCCCTATTTTTTAATGACCGTGGACTTCAAAGAAAAGTATGGAGTAGATCCGGTATTGGATATGTCAAAAATCAAAAATGGAAAAGTTATTCTTAAAAAACTTGATGTAACAGAACAAAAATTACCTTTCGCAGATAATAATTTTGACGTAATAACAATGCTTGCCGTTTTTGAACACATAGACGAGAATAAACTGAAATTTATTTTATCTGAAATTAAAAGGGTTTTAAAGAAAGAAGGCATTTTAATTATAACTACTCCCGCTCCCTGGTCGGATAGAGTATTACATTTTATGGCAAGAGTAGGATTAATAAGTAAAGAAGAAATGGAAGAACATAAACATAATTACGATAGTAAGGCAATAAGAAATATTCTTGTAGAGTCGGGATTTAAAAAAGAGAAAATTAAAAAAGGTTTTTTTGAAATTTACATGAATATGTGGTTAGCTGCAGTTAAATGAAAAAAATTTTAAAATTTAAAAAGGAATTTATTCTTCTTCTAATGATTATAGTTCTTGCATCCTTTTTGCGTTTATATAATTTGGGTAATGTGCCGGTAAGCTTGACGGACGATGAGATTCGTTTAGTTTATTCCGGATATTCAATTTCCTCTACAGGAAAAGACGCTTTCGGTAATAATTTTCCGTCAGTATTTCATATGGACGGAGCAAATACATACGGCCAGGTTCCAATTTATATTATGAGTCTAATCTTTTTATTTTTACCTTTAAATCCGTTTATTGTCAGGTTACCGTTTGCTATGTCAGGGATATTATCCGTAATACTTATTTATTTTATTATTAAAAGAATTATAAATAGCGATAAACTAGCACTCATATCTTCATTTGCTCTGTCAGTATCGGTTTGGAGTTTGCAGCTTACGAGATTTGTTATAGAAATTAACATAGCTGTTACTTTGTATCTAGCCGGTATTTTAACTTTTCTTTATTGCAAAAAAAACCTAAAACTTCTATTGACATCTATGTTTTTGTTTTTCTTGGCTTTTTATACTTATGCTGCAACAAAAATTATATTTATCCCGCTTATATTAGTTCTTGTTTGGTATAAATTTAAAGATTTATTAAGGAGAGATATTACTGTTATTGTTATTACTACGGTTTTGGCATTCGGTTTATTTGCATATTTAAGTGTCACACAAGGAGCATCGAGCTATTCCTCCCCTGGAGGAAATCCATTCTTCTTTCAGGATAAGGAAAAAACAGCATTAACTGTTGAATTGGAAAGAAGAGCCTCTAACGAACCACAAATAATTAAATCCCTTTATCATAATAAGTTTACATATTGGGGAAGATCTTTTACCACTAATTACTTAACGGCTTTTTCTCCACAGTATTTATTTTTAGATCAAGAAGCAAGCGGAATTTATTCAATTTGGGGAAGGGGAGAGATGTATATTTTTGAATTGCCTTTGTTAATTCTTGGATTTTTATATCTATTTATAAAAAAAAGAAAAGAATTTTATTTAATTTTAATTTTGCTTCTAATTTCTCCCTTGCCATCTGCCTTAGGAGTAAACACTCCGACTTGGACATCAAGGTCTGGCTTTATGTTATTTTGGCTTTATACATTTGTTGGTGCGGGTATTTACTATTTATTAATTTTATTTAAAAAACAAAATTATAGATATTTAGTTTTCATGATTATTGCATTATTTTACCTTTACGGGGTAACGGGTTATCTTTCTCAATATTATTATGATTGGTCAAGAACAAACGCAAAATATTTTTCCAAATCAACAAAGGATTTAGTTTATAAAATAGGAGATTATCAAAAAGAAGGAAAAAAAGTTATAGTTTCAGGAGCAGGTCAGAATACATTTTTACATTACGCTTTCTATAATAAACTTGATCCACAGCTAGTTCAGAAAAATATGAATAAATATCCAATTAAATTTTCTAATTTTATTTTTTATAAGGAATGTCTTAAGAAAATTCCGAAAAACATAATATATATTGCCCTAGTAAGCTGTGAGTATGATGCAACTCCTTCAGCTATGATAAAAGAGTTTAATAATCCGGTAACAGTATGGAATATTTACGAAAATTAAAAAAAAATTATTATTTTTGGCTTTTATTAACTTTATTACTTGCAGCGTTTTTAAGGTTTTATCAATTGGGAAATATCCCTTCAGGATTTTTAAATGACGAAGCAAATAAAGGATACGATGTTTATTCATTGCTAGCTACAGGGAAAGATCAATGGGTTAGTTTTCTTCCTTTGATAAATTTGCGGGGATTTGGCGATTATCCTCCACTGGTTTACCACTATCTTTCTATAATTCCTGTTTTATTATTTGGATTAAATGAATTTTCGATTAGATTTATTTCGGCAATAGCAGGCATTTCGTCTGTATTCTTAATTTATTTACTAGGAAAAAAAATATTTAATGAAAAAGTAGGAGTTTTTTCTGCATTAAGCCTTGCAATATTTCCTTGGGCAATTGGATTAAGTAGGGTTGCAATGGAAGCAAATATTGCTATCACATTATTTCTTGGGGCTTTAATATTCGGACTTAAGAATAGGGAAACAAAAAGAATTAGAAATCTTATTATTTCTACGTTTTTTTTAGCTTTAACTATTTACACCTACTCGGCATTTATTTTATTTGCACCAATAGTATTTATTGTAATTATTATTGATAATTCTTATAAGAATAAAATTAAACTTAAAAAGGTTCTTATTCCTCTTCTAATATTCCTACTGCTGATAACGCCCATTTTTATTAAAAAAAATTCCGGATCGGTGAGGTTTTCTCAAGTTGGTCTTAGAACAAATATAAATAGTATAGGGTTCATAAATACTTTAAATATGCAAAGAGGACAATGTATCAAGATCTTCCCTTCCACTATGTGCAAAGTGTTTGAGAATAAAGTAGTTCTATACTCAAGCGCACTCATAAAAAACTATTTTTCTCATTTCTCGTCTAATTTTTTGTATGTAAGTGGAACTACAACGCAATTTCCTATACTTGAAAAAAGAGGATTAGATTACATTTTTAACGCTATATTTTTATTAATTGGTTTTTACTTTTTATTGAAAATTAATAAAGAACCGAGGTGCGCTTTATTAGCGATTGGTTTTTTGCTTCTATCTCCTTTGGCTGATTCATTAACGGGAGATGGAAACTACACTAGGGCGTCAACGATGATTCCCTTTCTTGCATTAATAAACGGTATCGGAATGAGTTATTCTGTAACCTTATTAAATAAAATTAAAAGTAGATATCTTTCGATCCTGATTTATTTTGTTTCGGTAAGTATTATAACTTTCTCTGTTTTTACCTTCTTTGTTTCCTATTTAACTTATTTTAAAAACGATTATTCGATTTATTCACAATACGGATATAAAGATTTAATTAGAAATATCTATTCGAATAAATTTAACTATGACAGGATTTATCTTTCCAGCAATTTGAATGATTCCAAGCAATATATTTATTACCTTTTTTATACAAAATATGATCCGGCTAAATATCAGCAAAAAAAAGATGTGGATTATTCTACCGACCAAGATGGATGGATTTCGATAGATAGAATTGAGAATATATATTTTGTGCCGAGTTTTTCCAAGACCTTGTTCTCTGCGAAAGACCCAGATAACAATCTTTTAATTTCAAATCCTGTTGATTTTCCAAAAGATATAAAATCGGAGTTTGAGGTAAAAGATAAATTAGGCAATGTTATTTTTAAAGCAGTAAGACTAAGAGATTTAGTAGAATACAATAGAAGGGTAATACAATAATGAAAAAAATACACTTGTTGCTCGTAGCAGTAGTTATAATTGCAATTTTTTTAAGATTCTTTCAGCTTGGAATAAACCCCCCTTCTTTAACGTGGGATGAGGTCGCATGGGGATACAATGCTTATTCTTTAGGAATTAATGGGAAAGATGAATTTGGAACGTTTCTTCCATATAAATACCTGGAATCTTTTGGAGATTTTAAACCTCCAATGTACGCATACTTAGATATTTTGCCTGTAAAGTTTTTAGGGTTAAATGAGTTTGCGGTTAGATTTCCTTCTGCATTACTTGGAGTACTAACTGTTTTAATGACGTTTTTCCTCGCAAAAAGACTTTTCCGCGAAAATTATAAATCTTTAGTCTTAAATTCTAAATCTAATGCGATAGCATTACTGTCGGCTCTATTTTTGGCTATTTCTCCATGGCATATTATGCTGTCCCGCGGGGCATTTGAGGCAAATGTTGCAACTTTTTTTATTGTTTTTGGTGTCTGGGCATTTTTAGCCGGGGTTCAGGATCGTAAATGGTGCTTACTGTTCTCGGCAGCGTCCTTTGCTTTTTCTTTTTATACATTTAATACTTCACGAATTGTTTCTCCGCTTTTAACGCTTATGTTAATTGTTACTTTTAGAAAACAATTACTTAAAATTAAAAAACAGTCAATTCTCGCATTTTTTTTGGGATTAATTATTGTATTGCCGATTGTTGGATTTTTGTTATCTCCTCAAGCTGCTTCAAGATTTAAAGAGGTAAATATTTTTTCTGATATTACTATTCTTAAAATTGCAAATCAGGAAATCTCAAACGATAACAATGCTTTATGGTCCAAAGTAATCCATAACAGAAGATTCGTATACGCACGGGAATATCTAAATCATTATTTTGATAATTTAAGTCCGAGCTTTTTATTTATAAAAGGGGATGGAAATCCTAAGTTTTCCATTCGGGATGTTGGGCAAATGTATATTTGGGATATTGTCTTTTTTACCGGAGGAATATTTTTTCTTATTAGGAAAAGACAAGCGTCAGCGCAGTGGTGGATAATTCCTTTATGGTTATTAATTGGAATAATCCCTGCTGCTACCGCTCGGGAAACGCCTCATGCATTAAGAATAGAAACAACTCTTCCGACTTTTCAAATTCTAACAGCCTATGGCTTCGTAGCTTTTTTGGATTGGGCAAAAGCTCAAAACTTAAAACTTAAAACTTATAACTTATTTCCCGGGAGGGTTTGTTACATAGTAACGGCGAAACTAAGCATCCTTTTACCTTTTATATTTTACGTTTTACTTTTCGGAAATTTTACCTATTTTGCGCATAGCTATTTTGTGCATTATTCAAGAGAATTCTCAGGTGAGTGGCAGTATGGATATAAAGAGTCGATTAATTATGTAAAATCGGTGGAAAATAAATATGATTATATTCAAATCTCAACTGTTCTAGGAAGACCGTATATATATTATCTTTTTTATAATAAAACGAGCCCTGATTATTTTAGAAAAACAACAGTAACTAAAAGAGATATTTTTGGTTTTGTAGATGTTCTAGTATATGGCAAATATCTTTTTCCGCAAGATTTTAATTATCAAACAAATAATAATAAAAAAATCTTATATATAAATAGTTCCAATTCGGTTCCGGGTGGTGCAAAAGTCATAAAAAGATTTTTTTTGCTAAACGGGAAAGAAGTCTTGGTTGCGTACACAATTTAAACTTATTAAACTTAAAATTTAAAACGTAAAGCTTAAAACATGAAGAAATATATTTGGATAATATTAATTGGGATAGTGATCCTTGCGGCTGTCTTGCGGCTTTGGCAGCTAGGAAATATTCCTCCTTCTCCCGATTGGGATGAAGTTGCCTTGGGTTACAATGCGTATTCTATTATGCAGACTGGTAGAGATGAATTCGGGAAGTTTATACCGGTTGTTCTACGATCTTTTGATGATTACAAACCCGCACTTTACGCGTATCTGACTATTCCGTCAATACTAATATTTGGTTTAAATACCTTTGCAGTAAGATTACCCTCAGCAATCTTTGGAATAATATCCGTAATTGCAACTTACTTCTTAGCTAAAGAACTTTTTTCAAACTTAAAACTTAAAAATTCATTAGAAATTGGAAATTGGAAATTGGAAACCTTAGCGCTGCTTTCTGCAGGACTAATGGCAATTTCTCCTTGGTCAATTCAATTTTCCAGAGTTGGGTTCGAATCAAATGTTGGAGATTCTTTTAATATTTTAACTGCATTATTTTTTATTAAAGGTTTAAAAAAACCTTGGATGTTGTCTTTTGCTGCAGTTTTTGCGGCATTTTCTATTTACACATATCAAAGCGATAAAGTATTTACTCCGCTTTTGGTTTTAGCTTTAATTTTGATCTTTTGGAAGGAATTATTTGCTCTTTCCAAGAAATATTTAGTTTTGGCTCTTATTATTGGATCTGTCGTTATTTCGCCAATGGTAATAAATATTTTAACAGATAAATCTGCACTTTTAAGAGTAAAAGGAACAAGTATTTTTTCCAGCCAAACGGAACTATTGGAAACTAATATACGGAAATTAGAGCGGGATAAAGCAAATAACGACAAAATTGGGTCCCTATTGGATAACAGAAGAATTGTATATGCTCAAACGATTGTATCGGGTTACATATCGCATTTCGATCTTAATTGGTTATTTATTAGAGGGGATATTAGTAGGCATCATGCTCCCAACATGGGACTTTTATATCTTTTTGAATTACCATTTATTTTATTGGGTATATATTTTCTATTGTTCGGTGAATTTAGCAGAAAAACAAAATTATTAATTTTTGCTTGGTTTTTACTCGCTCCGGTGCCTGCATCTATTACAACGGGAGTTCCTCATGCAGTTCGTACTTTAAATTTCTTGCCAACCTTTCAGATCCTCACGGCGCTTGGTTTTGTAGCAGCAGCAGTGTCAGTATCAAAAATTAAGTATAAAGTATTAGGTATTAGGGTTTGGAAACTATTTATTATTTGCTATTTTCTATTTGCTATTTTAAATTTCGGATATTATTTGGACCAGTATTTTGTTCAGCAAAATTATTATAATTCACAAGATTGGCAGTATGGTTATCAACAGGCAGTTGAAGAAATAAAATCTTATCAGGATAGATATCGAGAAATAGTAGTTTCGGATAAACAACCAATGGATAAATCATATATGTTTTTCTTGTTTTATTTAAAATATTCACCAAGTGAATATCAAAAAGTAGGCGTTAATAGTTCCGGTGGCTTTGCTGCACATCATTCTTTTGGAAAATACACTTTTAGACCAATTGATTGGTCTAAGGACCCGTTAAGAAAAAATGTTTTGTATATTGGAAATCCGGATGAAATACCAAATGAGGTAAATACCATAAAAACTATTTATAATTTAGACGGCACCCCTGCGATTAGGATAGTTGGTACATGAAAACAGAAAACAGAAAACAGAAAACAGAAAACAGAAACTTTCTTAAGTCTTATCTCTTAAGTCCTATTCCCCTCTTAATCTTAATTATTCTTATTGGTGCATTTTTAAGACTTCAAGGAGTTTTTAGTAATTCATTTGCTTTTACCTTTGATGTGGGTCGTGACATGCTTGCCCTCTGGAATATCGCTTATAATCACAAAATTACACTTATAGGACCAACCACAGGTATTCCGGGAGTATTCTACGGACCTTGGTGGTACTATGCATTAGTTCCTTTTTTTGTTTTTTTTCAAGGCGATCCTCAAGGTATAGCGTTTATAATGTCGTTAGTAGGAATATTGTGCATTTACCTTGCATACTATGCCGGCAAAAAAATAGGCAATAGTTTTTTAGGGATATCGATGGCTTTACTTGTAAGTATTTCGCCAACGATGATTTCTTTATCTTCTCAGATTTGGAATCCAAACGTTGCCCCTCTACTTGTCCTTTTGACATTCTTGGTTTTGGGAAAAATTTATGTTTTAAAAGATAAGGCAAAATTGACCCATTTTTTTTGTTTAGGTATTATTCTTGCTTTAAACATTGATGTAGAAATATTATGGGGGATTTTCTTTTCTCTTGGTGTAACTTTTTCATTAAACATTATCCTTAAAAGAAATTTTTCCATTAAAAAAATTACTTCTACAATTCTTGGCGGATTATTAATTTTATTTCCGAGAATACTATTTGACCTTCGTCACGAATTTTTAATGTCAAGATCATTTATAACCTTTTTATCAACAAAAACATTAGAAGACAAGCGTGATTTGTATCATTTTTTAGAAAATAGATTGTTAACACATTTAGACGTATTTGCAAAATCTTTTTTGCAGGGGGATAATTTTCCGGCAATACTAACGGTTATTTTTACCGTAATTGTAATTTCCTTTTTCTATAAAAAGGCGTCTCAAATATTAAGAGAATTTATTTTAACATCTTTAATTATTCTTTTGGTCTTTTTTGTTGGTACGCTCATTTTTAGCCATGCATTATGGCCTCATTATTTTGTTGGATTACCAGTGATATACATTTTCCTTTTTTCAATAAGTGTATTCTTGGTCGTGGAAAAATTGAAAAGTAAATTCTTTGGAATAATGATCCTGGCTATTGTTTTTATAGTAAGTATCTATTCTCAATCAATAATTCAAAATATTTACAAACCCTTATGGGAAGGAGATGCGTCCGTATATAGAAACCAGCTGGAAGTAATAGATTATGCCTATAGAGAGGCAAATGGAAAGCCTTTTAAATACAATGTTTATACACCACCGGTATTCGATTACACATACCAGTATCTATTTAAATGGTATGGACCTAATAAGTATGGCTATTCTCCGACACAAAAGGTTAATATAGCATTCTTTATTATTGAACCTGACCCGGGTTATTTAGATAGACCAAAATGGTGGTTGGAAGCAAGAGTAAATGACGGAATAATAATAAAACAGGAAAAATTAAAGGGCGGAATTGTTGTTCAGACAAGAGCAGTTAAGTAATAAAAAAATGTTTGCTATGATTATAAAAATGCTTGAACATGGGAAAAGTAAAAAACTACTTGAGGCTCTTCTAATTTTATTAATAATTTTTCTTTCGTTTGTTCCCAGAAGTGTTGAGGTGCTTAACCAAAATCCAATATTCGGTTTTGATCAGGGGAGAGAAATGTTTGCTGCAAAAAATATTATCGTAAACCACAAATTTATTTTAATAGGAACGGAGGTCGGGGCAGGTCAAGCCGGGATATCCGGGATATTTCATGGACCAATGTATTACTATATACTCACGATCCCCTTTGTTATTTTTTCCGGAAATCCTAGAGGTATGACTTCTCTAATGTTTTTATTTAGTACGTTGACGATTTTTTTAGGATACTATTTTGGTAAAAAACTATTTGGAAAGTCTGGAGGGCTAGTTACTGCTTTGTTTATAAGTATTTCCCCGGTTTTTATAGCTCAAGCAAGATTCCTGTGGAGCCCAAATCTATCCTCTCTTTTTATATTGCTTTCATTGTACTTTGTGTATTTACTTAATGTTTCAAAAAAATATAGAAATATATTTTTAGCAGCATTTTTTGCTGCTTTTACTTATAATTTTGAATTAGCAATTGCAGTACCACTATCGATTTCTTTGGTTTTATATTCGATTTTTATTTTTAGAAAACGATTCAAGTATTATTTATTTCTTTTTTTGGGATTTGTTGTTGGTTATTTACCAATGATACTTTTTGAATTAAGGCACGGGCTTATGGAAATAAAGGGATTAGCTTCTTATGTGGCAGGAAAAGGTGGTTCTTCAGGTTTATCAAACAACTCTTTTATTTTAGACCATTTAAAATCATTTATTTATAATTTTAAAGAAACATTTCCCGCAATTGATTTTAATTTATCAATAATATTTTTTATTCTACTTATTTCCATTTCGACTTATTTATTAGTTAAGGAGAAAAATATCAACATAAAATATTTTTTTAGTTTTTTAATTTTTCTTATTCCTGTAAACTTTTTTATTTTTTATTTTCTTAAAAATAGTGTTTGGAATTATTATCTAATAGATTTATCGTTTACATATATTTTACTTTTAACTTACGTAACATACTCTTTTTATCACCAAAAATATATTAAGCTAAGCATTCTTTCTTATATATTAATAGGAATTTTAACAATATTTGCGATAGAAAGTGCAATCAGGGTGTCGATATATGATTATTCAGATTATGGGGGAACAGCAAAACTAAAAGGAAAAATTGATGCAATTGATTATGTCTATAAAGATGCTAAAAAAGTTCCATTTGGTCTTTTTACTTTTTCTCCTCCAATTTACACTTACCCTTATGATTATTTACTTTGGTGGCAAGGTGAGAGAAAATATAATTATCTTCCTTATCAAGAAAAAAAGGGAACATTTTATTTATTAATAGAACCGGATGGGGGAAAGCCTTGGACATATAAGGGTTGGCTTGAGACCGTAATAAAAACAGGAACAATCATTGAGTCAAAAACCTTGCCGAGCGGTTTTATTGTTCAGAAAAGAATCGCTAACTAATATGAAAAAATATCTAGTTATATTTTTTATCTTTATGCTCCTATTGCTTCCTCTAATTTCGTTGTTTCATTCCGGTTTGCCACACACGCATGATGGGCAAGACCATGTTGCTAGAATTGCTAATTTTTATCAAAATCTGTCGGAAGGTAATATAATTCCTAGATGGGGTGCTAACCTTAATTGGGGGTACGGACATCCAATTCTGGAATTTTTATATCCTGCCCCTTCTTACTTTGCTTCTTTCTTCCACTTCTTTGGTTTTTCGTTTGTTGATAGCATAAAAATAGTCTTTGGATTGGGGATGGTACTGTCTGGAGTTTTTATGTATCTATGGCTTTCCTCTTTCCTAGCTGTAGAAGCTTCCTTAGTTGGAGCAGTTCTTTATATGTATGCGCCATATCGGTTCATAGACTTAAATGTGAGAGGGGCAATCGGTGAAAACTTCGTGTTTATTTGGTTGCCACTTGTTTTGTACTTTATTTATAAATTGTATAAAACAAAAAAAATATCTTTTATAATTCCGGGAGGAATTGCCCTTGCTCTTTTAATTCTTTCGCATAACGCAATCAGCCTAATGTTTTTGCCTTTTATTATTTTCTATGGTATTTATCTTTCTTCACGTTCAAAAAATCTTAAGTTTTATTTTTTAGGTTTTACGTTTTTAATTTTACTTGGTTTTATTCTCTCCGCCTTTTTTTGGTTTCCTGCACTCGTTGAAGGGAAGTATACCCTAAGGAATATAGTTACTGCAGGGGGATATTTGGATAAGTTTGTTAATCTAAACAATCTTATTTACGGGAAATGGAATTATGGAATATCCGGTAAGTTTATGGTTCAACTGGGATTGACACACTGGCTAGGCTTTATTGCTTCGCCATTTGCAGCGATTTATTTTTTTAGGAAAAGGAATAAGTTATGGATTTTTACGCTGGCATTATTTATCTACATATTAACGGCAATATTGTTAATGCTGCCGGAATCTAATTTTATTTGGTCAAGAGTACCGATTCTACAAAATTTTCAATTTCCCTGGAGGTTTTTAGCGGCTACAACTTTTGCAACAGCAGTTTTGGGCGCGGTGATTTTTTCGACAGTGCCCAAAAAATTTAGTAAATATTTGTTTATTGCTTTCTGCTTATTGATTCTTTTTTTAAGTAAAGATTACTTTTATCCAAAAGCATATTTACAAAAACCTGAAACTTTTTACACAGGAGTATATAACGGCACAACGGATACCGGAGAAAGTGCTCCGATTTGGTCCATAAGATTTATGGAGAAGCGTCCTAAAGCACACTTAGAGGTTATTGATGGCAATGCTAGCAAAAAAGAAATTAAGCGTACTTCAACTTACCATGAATATTTGGTAAGTGTAAAGAATAGAACATTGTTTTCCGAAAATACTTTGTATTTTCCCGGTTGGGAGATAAGAGCAAACGATAAGTCGCTGCAAATTCAATATCAAAATATGGCATATCGGGGAATTATGTTATTTTCCTTAGATTCGGGAGATTATAAAATTAAAGTTCAATATAAAGAAACAAAGTTAAGAGCTTTTGCGGATGCAATTTCTATAGTTGCCATTTTTAATATTTTAGGATTTTATCTTTTTAAGTTTGTAAAAAAGAGATTTTAAAGGTATCATATTTTTATGAAAAAAACGCTTTCGGTTGTTTTAGCAACGTATAACGAGGAAAAAAACTTAGCATCTTGCCTTGATTCGGTTAAGGACATTGCAGATGAGATAATTATTGTAGATGGTAGCTCTAGTGATAAAACCGTTGAAATTGCCAGAAAATATGGTGCGAAAATAAAAATTACTACAAATAAATTTAATTTTCACATCAATAAACAAATGGCAATAGATATGGCAACAAAGGATTGGATTTTACAATTAGACGGAGACGAACATGTTTCCCTCGAACTCAAGAATGAAATAAGAGAAATTATAGACAAAAAGCCATCAGCCATCAGCCATCAGCCATCAGCAGGCTACGATGGATTTTGGATGCCGAGAAAAAATTGGTTTTTAGGAAGATTTTTAATGAAGGGCGGGCAATATCCCGATTATACTTTAAGATTTTATAGAAAAGGCAAAGGAAAACTTCCTCAGAAAGACGTACATGAGCAAGCTGAAGTAGAAGGGAAAGTAGGATATTTAAAAGAAGCATTGCTTCATTACCCATACAAAGATTTTTCTCACTATTTTAAAAAATGGAATGTTTATAACAATTTTTTCGCAAGACAAATTAAAGAAGAGCTTAAGACTAAAAATATTTTTCAGAAAACCTTTGCTTTTTTTGATTATCTTTTAATAAAACCCATCTATTGGTTTTTGCTTGCTTATTTTAGGCATAAAGGATTTATGGACTTATGGCAGGGTTTTGTTTTCTCTCTTTTCTCAGCACTACGATTTCCTGTATCATATATTAAGTATCTAGTGTTAAGTATCTAGTATCTGAGTTGATTATGAAAATTTTAGTAACGGGTGGAGCAGGCTATATTGGAAGCTTTATGGTAAAGCGTCTTCTGGAAAAAGGAGATAACGTTATAGTTGTCGATAGTCTAGAAAGAGGACATATAAGCGCAATAGACAAAAGAGCAGAATTTATAAAAGGAAATTTACAGAATAGACAGTTCGTCTCTGAAGTCTTATCAAAGAAGTTCGATGCAGTTATTCACTTTGCAGGTTTTATTTCAATGGAGGAATCCATGGAAGAACCATATATGTATTTTAAAAACAATACGGTAAGTTCCCTTAATTTAATAGAAGAAATGGTAAGACTTGGTAATAATAATATTATATTTTCTTCGACAGCAGGAGTTTATGGTAATCCTGTACAGATTCCCATTCCCGAATATCACCCCAAGAATCCGGAGAACCCTTATGGGGAAAGTAAGTTAATGGTAGAAAAACTTCTGCATTGGTACGGAAAAACCAAAAAACTTAATTCTGCCGTACTTCGTTATTTTAACGCAGCAGGAGCAGCCAGAAATGGTTCTTTGGGCGAGCAGCACGTGCCGGAGACGCATATTATTCCTAAAATTATGGAAGCGGTAATCGAAAAAAAGCCTTTTAAATTATTTGGATCGGATTACGAAACAGAAGACGGAACTTGTGTCAGAGATTACATTCATGTACTTGATCTTGTTGAAGCACATGTTTTAGCTCTGGAGAAGTTAATAAAAGATCCTGGTCATTATGTGTATAACGTAGGAACCGGAAAAGGTTATTCAAATAAGCAAATCGTAAGTATGGTAAAAAAGATAACAGAATCTGATCTTAAGATAGTTAAATCTTCTAGAAGACCGGGAGATGCGGATACATTAATTGCAGATTCTACCAAAATTAAAAATGAATTAGGCTTTTCTCCTAAACATTCAAGCCTGGAAACAATTGTTAAAACCGCATGGCAATGGCACAGCAAAAAAGCTTAATACTTAGAATATTAAATATAAAAAGTAAATAAAATTAAATGATTAGTTTTAGGTTTTAGACTTTAAATTTAATATTTAGCATATGAAAATAGCAATTGATGTTTCTCCACTTCAGACAGGACACAAAGTAAGGGGAGTAGGTTTTTATCTGGAAAATCTTAAAAAATCTCTTTTAAAATATCATCCGGAAAATTCTTACACATTTTTTATTAGAGGCGAAAAGCTAGCGGAAGATGTAGATTTTGTTCATTTTCCATATTTTGAGCCATTTTTTTTAGCGCGTCCAATTTACCGAAGATATAAAACGGTAGTTACTGTTCATGATTTAACTCCAATTATCTTTCCGGAGCATTTTCCTAAAGGCGTCAAAGGGTTTTTGACGTGGCAAATGCAAAAATACTCGCTTAGAAAAGTAAATGAAATTATAACCGATTCCAAATCTTCGAAAAAAGATATTGTTAAGCTGATAGGAATAAAGAGCGAAAAAGTTTCGGTTGTATATTTGGCAGCAGGAGAAGAATTCACGAGAATTCAGAATTCAGAATCTAGAATTCAGAATTTGAGGGAGAAGTATGGTCTGCCGGAGAGGTTTGTGCTTTATGTTGGAGATGTAACCTGGAATAAGAACTTGCCCAGGTTAATTAGAGCGGTTAAGACTTTAAGCATTCCAATGGTTATGGTTGGTAAGGTTTTTACCTCAAAGGATTATGATAAAAGTAATGTGTGGAATAAGGACAGACTGGAAGTGGAATTATTAACGGAAACAGATCCGAGTTTTATTAAACTGGGATTTATTTCTTGCGAGGACTTGGTATCAATTTACAATTTGGCAACAGTTTTCGTAATGCCCTCTCTCTATGAGGGATTTGGTTTGCCGGTTCTGGAAGCAATGGCATGTGGTTGTCCTGTAATTACTTCCAAAGAAAGTTCTTTGCCCGAAGTGGCGGGAGACGCAGCGCATTACATTGATGCTTATAACCAGGACAGTATCGCAGATGGAATTAAGAAAATATTTTTCAATAAACTTATTCAGGAACATTTGTCTAAGGTGGGGATAGAGCGGGCGGCTAGTTTTTCTTGGAAAAAAACCGCCGCTCAGACGCTAGAAGTGTATGAGCGAGCGCTGAGGAAGTAAGAGGTAAGACTTAAGATGTAAGAGATCGAGGATAAAAGGGTTTTTTTACTTCTTATATCTTACATCGTATATCATATCTCTAAATTTTTTATGAAACAAAGAGCAATTTATTTTGGGAAAAGATTAATCAAAAGCGATCTTGTGTCTGGAAGCTTTTATTTATTTATCGGATCAATGATTGGGAGCTTAATTCTATTTGTATTAAATTTATTTTTTGCTAGAAGTTTGTCTGCAGTTGATTATGGTATTTATGCAAGCTTATTATCTTTACTAACGTTAGGAATGGTTCCATCATCGTCTCTCTCTCCAGCTATAGTAAAGTTTGCTGCAGATTATTTCTCCAAGGATAATATTAGCGGTGCTAAAGCATTCTATTTTAAAGCTTTAAAATTTTTAACCCTTTGCGCCGTTATATTTCTTCTCATTTTTCTTATTTTTTCAGGAACAATTAGCAACTTTTTGAAAATAAATGACATTTCAGTGGTAATTATTTTGGGTGTAACAATAGCGGTTACGTATCTTACGATCGTAAATCAAGCATATTTACAAAGTCTTTTAAAATTTAAATTTATTTCTTTTAATTCAACATTTAACCCGGTTGTTAGGGCAGTCATTGGAGCAGGTTTAATTTTATTGGGTTTTAGGGTCTTTGGAGCAGTGTCTGGGCTTTTGGCGGCAACTGTTTTTTCATTTATATTAACCTTTTTTCCTCTTCGGTTTATGTTTAAAGCCTTAAAACAGGAAAGCGAAAATATTGCTATTGGGAAAATTGTTTCTTTTGCCTTACCTGCATTTATAGCAATTTTTGCGCTTAGTTCATTTATTTCTACAGACGTGCTCTTAGTAAAGCATTTCTTTAGCCCGCAAGATGCAGGTTTATACGGAGGACTGTCTTTAGTTGGAAAAGTAATCTTTTATTTTACGGGAGTTGTTCCGGGGGTAATGTTTCCTCTTTTAATTAAAAGACATGCAAAAGGAGAACCGTTTAATAATCTTTTTTACTTGGCTCTCGCACTAGTATTGCTGCCGTCTATTGCAATAACTTTTTTCTATTTTATTTTTCCTTCCTTAAGCATTAGTTTCTTCTTGGGTTACAGATACTTATCGATAGCGCCATTTCTAGGACTATTTGGGGTGTACATTACGGTTTTTAGTGTTTCCAATTTATGTGTTAATTTTTTTCTTTCGTTAAATAAAACAAAAATTTATGTTCCGGTTCTAGTTGCGTCGATTGTTCAAATTCTGTTAATTTTCTTTTTTCACACAAGCTTCTATCAAGTTATTGGAATTTCCTTAATTACATTAAGTGCTTTACTAATTGTTTTAATAGTGTACTATTTAATTGAGTTTGCGAGTTTCGAAGGAATTGTAGATGCAGTTGCGACTGCGAATAATCCTAAAGATTAATTCCCCTAGTAAAAGGCACAACTATTTGATACTATTTTACAAACAGGTTTGCCTAAATATTTATTAAATAACGTGAATTATAAGCCATTTATGGCATTAATTCACGGAATATTGACAAAATAACGTGAATATGGTAAGATATTGATATGGCAATTTCTAATTTAATTAAAAATAAGATTAAAGTTTCAAAACAGGAATACGACAGCTTAAAAAAAGGAAAAGACTCACTTCTAAAGATAATAGATGAGGTAGAAATATCAGAAATTGTATATAACTCTAATGCTATAGAAAATTCCACGCTTACCTTAAAAGAAACAGAAAAAATACTTCTAGAGATGGAGGTGTCAAAAGAAGTCTCTTTAAGAGAAGTCTTTGAGGCAAAAAATCTTGCGCGGGTTGTAGAATATATCAGGATTAAATCCTCGGAAAACGAGTTATCGAGAGAAATGATATTGCTCCTACATCAGATGTTAATGAACAATATAAACGATGAATTTGCCGGGAGATTCAGACTTAAAGGTGAATATGTCAAAGTAGGCTCACATATTGCTCCAGCTCCGGAGAAATTGGAAAAAATAATAGAAGAAATTTTAAATGAATATGCAAATGAATATGATAAATATTTTTTGGATAAGATTGCTAAGTTTCATCTTGATTTTGAAAACACACATCCGTTTGTTGATGGAAATGGCAGAATAGGAAGAGTTCTTATGAATTTTCAGCTTCAGCGCCTGGGTTTTCCGAATGTTATTATTAGAAATATAGAAAAACAAAATTACTACAATGCATTTAATATGTACAGAGATAAAAAAGACATAAGACCACTGGAAAAAGTTATTTTCCTTGCTCTTTCGGAATCATTAAATAAACGTATCGCTTATCTTAATAATATGGAGATCATAGATCTTACAGAATATGCTAAATTATTAGGAAAGCCGGCACCGGTAATTTTAAATGCGGGAAAACGTCAAACAATTCCTGCTTTTAGGGAAAAAGGCGTTTGGAAAATTGCGCAAAAAACGCATTGATTATGATAATTATATGAAGATAAAAAGCCTCTCCATAGTGGTTCCTGCATATAAGCAAGAAAAAACAATAGTAAAAGATGTTATAAGACTAAACAAAGCGTTATCTTTACTTCCATATAAACACGAAATAATTGTAGTAGTAGATGGGTTTGTGGACGAAACATATACAATAATCAAAAAACAAGAATCGAGAATCAAGAATCTTAAAGTGGTGGGGTATGAAAAGAATAGGGGGAAGGGGTCGGCTATTAAATATGGAGTGAGTATAGCAACAGGGGATATTGTTGGTTTTATAGATGCGGGGATGGATATAGATCCCACGGAAGTATCTATAATGATTGATTTAATGGATTGGAATGACGCAGATATAATAGTAGGAAGCAAGCTTCATCCGGAATCTAAAGTTAAATATCCTTTTTCAAGAAAAATTCTTTCTTGGGGATATAGAACTTTGACTCGTGCAATGTTTGGGTTTAAGATTCGCGATACACAGGTAGGCTTTAAACTCTATAGAAAAAAGGTGGCAAAAGACGTTTTTCCCAAAATAATTGTAAAAAGATTCGCATTCGATATAGAGGTTCTAACGGTAGCTTATAAATTAGGATACCGTAGAATTTTTGAAGCTCCAATTAAATTGGATTTTAGAGGTATATCGACTATTACCTCTTCTAGTTTTTGGAAAGTAATTTTTTGGATGCTTTGGGATACTGCAGCTGTTTTTTATCGTTTACGAATTTTACACTATTACGATAAAAAACAAGTTATAAAGTCAAAAGTTATAAAGTCGTAAAGTGGGCAAGTGGATAAGCTATAAAGTAAAAAGTTGTAAAGTTATAAAGTAAGACTTTATGGACTTTAAAAACCCAATAACTTTATAAACTTAATAACTAATTAATATGAATATATTAATCTTAAACTGGAGGGATCCAAAAAATCCAAAAAGCGGGGGAGCAGAGATAGTTACTATGGAGCATGCAAAAGCGTGGGCCGAAAAGGGGCACTCGGTAACATGGTTTACATCAAGTTTTACAGGAAGCAAAAAACTGGAAACAATAGACAGCGTAAATATTGTGCGACGCGGAAATTATTTGTCGGTAATTCTTAGGGCACCTTTTTATTATCTATTTTCCGGACAAAAGTTCGACGTTGTTATCGACGAGATTCATGGGCTTCCGTTTTTTACGCCTTTATATGTAAGAGTGCAAAAAATAGCTTTTATTCACGAAGTGGCGGATGAAATTTGGGATTATATGTTTCCATTTCCGGTTAATAAGGTTGGAAAATTTATTGAGCCTTTGTATTTTAAACTTTACCATAAGGTAAAATTTTGGACAGATGCAAATTCTACAATAGCCGACTTAGAAAAATATGGAATAAATAAAAAAAACTGTATTGCAATCCCTTGTCCAATTAAAAAAACAAGTTTATTGAAATTAGTAGCTAAGGAAAAAAACCCAACTTTTATTTTTGTAAGTAGGGTTGTAAAGATGAAAGGAATAGAAGAAGTAATAAGGGCATTTTTTTACATTTTAAGAGACCTTCGGGATGCGCAGCTTTGGATAGTAGGAGACGGGGAAAAATCATATGTAGAGGAATTAAAGGAAACAATGATGTCTTACTCGATAA
>PFRF01000050.1:0-3592 GCA_002788395.1 Candidatus Levybacteria bacterium CG_4_9_14_0_2_um_filter_35_21
TTCCGTCGGACTTTGCTTTAAAAGCATTTGGATAGAAGAATTAGATAAAACCGCTTTTCCATAGTCCGTGGACAGGAAGTCCTGAACATCCTGGGTTGCTGTGGTTAAAGCCAAGTAATATTTTCGGGAGCGCTTGGCAATTCCGTAAACAAACGAAGCGGAATCCGGATATTTCATAATATACCAAGCCTCGTCTAAGATAAGAAGTCTCTTTTTAAGTGTTTTTCTAACCCTGGTCCAAACAAAATCAAGAATAATGTGCATGGCAATCGGTCTTAATTCTTCTTCCAGAGCTTTAATATTAAAAATAGTCAGCGGATTTTTAAGGTCAAAATTAGATTGTTGATTGAAAATGCCGTTTAAGCTTCCTTTAATAAACTTTTCCAAACGAAGAGCAAGCTCTCTTGCCGCAGGATCTTCCATCCCCAAAAGAACTTTGTAAAGATCCTCCATTAGAGGAGGTGTCTTTTTCTGGGTGGTAGGGTCGGCGGTAATTCCTTTTTGGCGGTAGGTTTCCATAAGCGCCCTGTCTAAAATTGAATCATGACCCGCATCTAATTCTCCCATGACAATTCTTAAAAGCCCATGCAAAGATAAGATTTTAAGACCAAGTTCGTTTTCTCCTTCTGCATAGAGTCCGGATAAATCAAACGGATTAATCTTAATCGGATTAGAAGGCGTAAAAGAGACATGTTCGCCGCCTAATGTTTGGGCAATCTCCTCGTATTCTCCTTCGGGATCAACAATAATTACTTCGGTCCCAAACATATATTGTCTTAGAGCTTCAAGTTTAATTAAGTAAGATTTTCCCGAACCTGATTTTCCTAAAACAACTTCGTTTCCGTTTTCAAGAGAAAAACGGTCAAAAATAATTAGCGAACCGTTTTGCTCGTTTATCCCATACATAACTCCTTTTTCTTGGGCAAGGGTTGCGGAGGTGAACGGAAAAGTAGAGGCAAGAGAAGTTGTATCCATATTTCTGGTAATAAAAAGCTTATCCTGTCCCATGGGAATGCTGGACTTAAAACCGTCTTCCATTTGAAGAGTTGCGGTTTTACAGATCATCATAATTGAACCCAGAGTAGCCGTAAGTTGCTTTGAAGCTTCGTCAAGTTCTTTTACGTTGTCCGAACAAAGAGTTATATATAAACTCAATTGAAAAAAACGTTCAACCCCCTTGGCGAGCTGTTCCTGAATTGACAACGCGTCATCTAATGATGCTCGGACCTTGGCATCGACTACTTGTCCGTCTTCAATCTGTGAGGAAATTGTTGCCTCCATTTCGGCAATTTTTCGCCTTAAATCGGATAAAACGTCAGGAGAAGAGGTCGGATATAAAAACATAGAGATGTTCATAGAATGGTCAAAGTCGATTAAGGGCTGAAGCCAATTTGCGGAAACATAGCGTGGATATCCAACCACAAAAAAAGTTTTATAATATGTTTCTCCAACCCTGATGTAGTGAAAGTCAACTTCAACAGAAGAAGGAGCAATAATATCAGCCAGGGAAATCATGCCTTTTTCCACTTTTGCAAGCTCTTTGGAAATAGGCGTAACCTGTTTTGCTTGCGGTTGATTTGGGGTTTGAACTTGCTGTTTTTTCTTTTTGCCAAAAATCATTATTTTTCCTCCCCTCTTACAACAGGTGTTCTAAGATTATCCGTAATTTGATTTGTTTCAACAGATTGGTCGTTATAGGTTTCATAGAAAAGTTTAATTAATTCTTCCTTCTCAAGAGTTTTGGCTCTTAAATTTAATCTGGCTACCTGGGAATGGATTCCCTCTGCTTTGGAATGAAGGGCGGTTTTTGCCTGCTCTAAGAATGCAGACTTTGTATTTTTTCTGTCCCCCGTTGCCGCAGCCCCAACACCCTTTTCCATATAAGAATAAGGAATGCAAACATAAAATTTTTTATCTAAGACGGTATTTACCTTTACTAATTCTTGAACAAAGTCTCTGTAGAGCCTGATTTGATTTGCTAAAAGGTCATTTTGGATTGCTTTTGCCTGGACATCCAAAAGTTTTAGATAGGAAGAAATATCAAGCTTTTTACTGCGGACAATTATTTGGATTGGAAAAGAAAGAGAGTTTAAAAGAGCCGCGTATGAGTAAATTTTTGAGTCCTGTTCTTCTGCCGAAAGAAGGGCAAAATTAGTAGCAGTAACTTCTATAATAAGAGCAGCACTTCCTCCCTGGAACAGAACAATATCGTCAACAATGTCCTCTACCTCCGTAAACCTTTGTGTTGTGGCATGAATTTTTTGGGCAGCTTTGCTCATTTAGTTAAAAAGAGACCTCCTTAATTCTTCTCTGGTGTCTCCCGATATTACTTCAATCGGTAAAATTATCTCTCCGGTTGCGGTAAAAGCAATAGTATCAAATTTATTTTGGTTGCCAGTGTCGTCAAACTCAATTGTGTAAGAGCCGTTACTTAAAGGTGTTGCCGAAGCAAATTGCCCTAAAGCATTGGTTTTAAAAGCTCTGACCGGATTATTCTCGGCATCTTTTACCTCGACCAAAATGTTTGGTAGAGGATTCCCACGTGGGTCTTTAATAATTCCGGTAACCAAATTAGGATATTCCGGCGCGTTTGGAATGCCAATGCTTTTACCCATGCCTTTAGGAATACTTCTAACATTTCTAGTTGTCTCTTTCTCAGGAATTGCAACAGAAGGGGTATAAATAGTTTTTCCCTGAGCTTCAAGTTTTTTGCGAAGTTCCAAGATATCACTTTCCAGTTTTTGTTTTTCGGAAACGGTTTGGCTTAGAAGCGCTTCCAATTCCAAAACTTTTTGGTGAGCTTGTTGATATGAAATGCTTCCCGTATCCTGAGA
The DNA here is from genome assembly GCA_002788395.1 of Candidatus Levybacteria bacterium CG_4_9_14_0_2_um_filter_35_21. Classification (GTDB taxonomy): domain Bacteria; phylum Patescibacteriota; class Microgenomatia; order Levybacterales; family UBA12049. The sequence continues at coordinate 2,835 of PFRF01000050.1, forward strand.
TGCTTCAAGTTGTTTTGCTTGTTCTAATTCTTTCTGCAATAAATCGGCATTTGGTGCCGGTTGTAGAGCTTGGTATTCAAGAGGAATAGGAGATGGTTTTTCTTCTATCTCTTCTTTTAAAGATGTAACTTTTGGCAAATTAATAGGGGTTCCTGCAAAAATGTGTGGGACAGGAGTATTAGGAATGGTGGTAGGTATTGCCTGAGTAGTATTCCCCATGTTTACCAAAGACTGAAAAAAAACCATCTCTTTTTCGTCCAACTTATTTTTTGATCTTTTAGGAAGCGCATCTAAGAAGTTTTTTAAAGCATCTCCTGACAAAGAAGACGCTGATTGTCTTGGCTGATCGGATGATTGAGGAACATGGCTTGGAGGCGGTGAATAAAATTGTCCGCCCGTTTTATGGTAAACAAATTGAGTCGGATTTAAAAGCGCTTTAGCAAGATTACTGATCATTAGATCCAGAGGACGTCCTTCGATAGGTAAAAAAGCAAGAGCTACTCCGGAAAGACCGAAAAACAAAATAAAAGGAAGCTTGAATAAAAACCCAACAGGGATTGCATAAGAAATCCAAGCCAACACAATTCCAACAGCCAGATAAGCAAATTGGCGGACTGTCATATTGCCGATTAATTTAAATTGAAAACCTGTAATATCTTGTGGAATAGGATGATTTTCCATAATCTAGTTACTAGATACTAGTTAGATTAGTTACTAGCTTGCTAGTATCCTCCTTTGTTAATTTTTTCATTTTTCCT
>PFRF01000050.1:3604-4716 GCA_002788395.1 Candidatus Levybacteria bacterium CG_4_9_14_0_2_um_filter_35_21
TCCTATCATCACATTTAGCATTTTAGAAACTTCCAGCAAGAGGCTCTCGCTCGGTTTAAACAATGCTTCCCCTGCCATGGTTAATTCTTTTGAAATAATAAGCTGTGTTTCAAGCTCCAAAGCAGAACCATAGGCAAATGAATAGAATTGGATAGACGATTTAAAAGATCTTCTTCCGAAACCCTCTGCGATATTTGATGGAATCGCAACGGCAGCTCTTCTCATTTGAGACGTAATACCAAAGGCTTCTGTCTTGGGAAAATTTTCAGTTAAAAGAAAGATTTCTTTTACTAGCTTCATTCCTTTTTGCCAAACAATGAGTTCTTTATAGGATTTAATAATTAGCATAAAAGTTCGCAACTAGTATCTAATAACTAGTAACTGATTATACTAGCTTATTACGTGAAAAATTCTATTTCAAGACAATCAAAGTGTGTCAAAAAATATTAAAATTGAGGCTGGCTGTGAAAACTACTGATAATTTTTTTTAAAAGAAGCAAAACATGTGTTTTATATTGATATCCTTGGTAAAATATAAGGGGTAGGGAATTTACTTGCAGTTATCAAACCCAAACGCGTTTATACATTGTACTCCGGTAACAAAGCTTACAAACTGGATTATGAAAAAGGAAAGTAAAATTATAATTAATCCTAAAATTGCATAGGTAAGAGTTCTTTTTGCCGTGTCTACTTGTTTTTGGTCGCCTTTTGAAGTTATAAATTTAATTCCGGATAAAATTACTAAAATTAGGGCAATTGAGCCCGAAAAAATAAGAGCTGCGTTTACTACGTTTTTTAAAACAATTGGAATACATTGCAAAGTTGCGACATCGGTGCCTTCGGCTAAGCACTTATCCCACCCCATATAATCGTTGCCCGGTGGATCAACAAGAACTTTTGCAATTAACGAATTTAAGAAATAAAGCATTATTTAAAGATTAACGGAATTGAATAATCAAGTCAAGAAGTTGGTCTTACTGTTGAATTGGAGTAATTTTAAGATCTTGAATATTTCCCAAGCCAAAGATTTGCAGGAGCAAGGTAATTATAAAGTAAGATAAGAAGACGACTACCAAACCGATAACGGCCGCAACAATGTGACTTCTAGCTTC
>PFRF01000012.1:0-426 GCA_002788395.1 Candidatus Levybacteria bacterium CG_4_9_14_0_2_um_filter_35_21
CAATCGGGAGGACATTGCAGTGGATAACATCACCTTCTTCAAAGACAGCAATTGAGGTCGTGCCAGCGCCAAGATCTACTAGTGCTACTCCGATTTCCTTCTGTTTTTTAGAAAGCAGCATTTTCGCCGAAGCTAAAGGAGAAAAAACCATACCGCGAATTTCCAACCCTGCCTGGTAAATGCATTTGGACAGATTTTTTATCGCTGAGGAGGAACCACCAACGACATGGGTTTCTACTTCCAGTCTTATTCCAATCATACCGATGGGGTCGGAGATACCAGTTTGGCCATCGACGGTGAAATTGCGTGGAATAACATGGAGGATTTCTCGATTGGGCGGCATAGCTACAGCCCGGGAGGCCTCAATTACCCTGTCAACATCAGAAGGTGTGATTTCTCCATCAGCCCGCGATACTGCAATTACTC
>PFRF01000012.1:436-4353 GCA_002788395.1 Candidatus Levybacteria bacterium CG_4_9_14_0_2_um_filter_35_21
AAGATACAGAAAAGATGTTTCCGAGCTGGCTCCTTTTGTTTCCGAATTCGGCATTATAAAAACACGCGTAGAAATAGAGGCAAAATACTTAGTAGCTTTATCCAAGGTTAACGTAATAAGACCTTTTTTACCGGAAGAAGAAAAAACTCTTGAGAATTTTGGACAATCTCTAACCTTTGATCAAGCAAGTCGAGTAAAAGAAATTGAGGATGGTACCCAACATGATGTAAAAGCAATGGAATTAACCTTTAGGGAATTATTATCCGGGACAACCTTAGAAGATATAATTCCGATGATCCATTTTGGTCTAACCTCTGAAGACGTAAATAATTTAACCTACAGGTTAATGACCAAACGAGCAACCGAACAAGTAGCTTTACTGGTCTTAGATGGATTTGTCGACAACCTAATGGAAACAGCGGGGACTTATAAAAACACCCCTATGCTTGGCAGAACACACGGACAACCAGCCGAACCAACTACGTACGGGAAAGAGTTGATAAATTTTGCAGTTCGTTTAAATACACAGATTCTAAAATTGAAACAAATCGAAATGACCGGAAAACTAGACGGCGCCGTTGGTAATTACAGCACTTTTAAAGCGGCTTATCCAGAAGTTAACTGGATTAAATTTTCCGAAGATTTTGTCCGATCACTTGGACTTGAACCAAATATTTACACTACCCAAATTAACCCATATGAAGATTTTATTGAATACTTCCAAACCTATCAAAGAATTAATAATATTGTTATTGATTTTGATCAGGATATGTGGAGGTATATAAGCGATAATTGGCTTGTTCAAAAGGTAAAAGAGGGCGAAGTAGGTTCCTCGGTTATGACTCATAAAGTAAATCCGATAAAACTTGAAAATAGCGAAGGAAATCTCGGAATTAGTAACGCAATCATTAATTTTTTTACGGAGAAATTAAGTAAATCCAGACTTCAACGTGATTTATCCGATAGCACTGTGATCCGAAACTTAGGAGTTGTAATCGGTCACTCGCTTTTGAGCTACAAAAATGCTGTTTCGGGTCTTAATAGAACCAGACCAAACGAGCAGCTAATGCTTGATGCACTCACAAGCGACTGGGTTATTCTCGGGGGACCTACTCAAACTATTTTACGAAGAGATAGCTTACAAGACGCTTACGCAATGCTTGCATCAAAAACCAGAGGTAAACACATGGACAAAGGGCAATGGTACAAGCTGGTAGATGACCTTCCAATTACCGAGAATCAAAAAACTGAAATAAAAAAAATTACCCCTCAAAGTTACATTGGGGAGGCAGTAAAGTTGGTTGAATTAGGAATTGAAGAAATCAAAAATTCTCGAAAATAACCTCTGCCTTTCTTTGTTTTGAAGCTTTAATTATTATTCCCATTCTATAGTTGCCGGGGGCTTGGTAGTAATGTCATAAACAACTCTGGATACTCCGGGAACTTCGTTAACGATTCGTGATGAGATTTTTTGCAATAAATCATAGGGAAGTCTTGCCCAAGTAGAAGTCATAATATCTTTTGATTCAATAATCCGAAGCGCAACTACTTCGCCAAAATTTCTCCCATCTCCCTTAACTGACGTCGACTCTGCTCCGGACAAAACCGGAAATGACTGAAATACTTTATTCAGTACCCCAGCATTTTTTAATTCATCCATTACTATTTTGTCTGCAATTTTTTCATTTTCGATCCTCTCCTCCGTAACCTCTCCTCTAATCCTTACCGCATATCCCGGTCCGGGAAAAGGCTGTTGATGAATAAAATCATCCGGCAAACCTAATCTCCTTCCGATTTCCCTTACCTCGTCTTTATAAAAACTCCTAACCGGCTCAATTAGCTGAAGTTTCATATTTTTGGGTAGTCCGCCAACGTTATGATGACTTTTAATTTTTGCCGAATTTTTAGTTCCCTTACTTTCTATTACATCCGAGTAAATTGTCCCCTGCATCAAAAAACCAACTCTTTTTCCGCTTTTAATTAATTTAGTCATTTCCCTTTCAAAAAGCTCAATGTAAAGATTGCCAATAATTTTTCTTTTTTTCTCAGGATCTATAACTCCTTTTAATTTTTTTAGCGTTTCTTCCTGAGCATTTACAATATCAACATTAATTCCTATATGGGCAAAGATTTTTTTAACATGATCTTTTGTTCCTTCACGCATTAATCCGTTATCGATATAAATTGGTACAAACTTATTCCCGATTGCTTTTGCTGTTAAGACTGCCGAAACAGTTGAATCAACTCCTCCGGAGACCGCACCCAAAACATATTGATCTCCGGCGATTTTTTTTATCTCTTCCTCAATCTCCTCTATATTTATTTCTATTTTTTTTATTTTTTTTGCCTCACAAATATCAATAAAGTTTTTTAATACTTCATCTCCAAATTCCGTATGATCTACTTCCGGATGAAATTGAACTCCATAAATCTTTCTTTTTTTATCAACAACAAAACCGACTCTAACATGCTCTGTTGAACCAATAATCTCAAACCCGCTTGGTAAAGAAACTACTTCATCTCCATGGCTCATCCAAACCGTGAATCTCTGCGGTAAGTCCTTCGCAACTTTTAACTTTTCACTTTTAACTTTTAACTTAAGGGTTGCCGGCCCGTATTCTTTTTTTCCCGAAACTACTTTTCCTCCCAAAAGCTTTACCATTAACTGAAGACCATAACAAATTCCCAAAACAGGAATTCCTAAATTAAATATTGACGGATCGATAGTCGGGGCATTTTCCTCGTAAACGCTTGCGGGGCCTCCCGATAAAATAATTCCCGCAGGCTTTTGTTTTTCTGAAAGAGATACTGCGTCTTTTGGTGAAATAATTTTTACTGACGCACCTAAAGATTTTACTCTTCTTGAAATTAGATGTGTAACTTGTGAACCAAAATCAACTAAATAAATCATAAAATTAGTTAAAAGTGAAAAGTTAAAAGTGAAAAGTTACTACGATAAAGGAGGAAAAAAAAATTAATTCTTAATTCATGATTCATAATTCTAGGCATAGTTTTTACCCGGGTTTGTAATAAAAATGCTGTGTGGATGACTTTCCGTAAGAGAAGCCTGGGTAATCTGAATAAATTTTGCCTTTCTCCAAAGTTCTTTTATATTTTTTGTGCCGACATAGTACATTCCTGATTTTACCCCACCGATTGCCTGATCCAACAATTCTCTTACTGTCCCCTTAACAGGAACCATTCCTTCTACTCCCTCCGCAACCAAAACTCTATCTTTGTAATCATTACCATGAAATTCATCCTCCGATTTTATTTTTGCCCCCTTTTGCATCGCCGCAATCGATCCCATTCCGCGGTACTCTTTAAATAGATAAGTATCCTGGGTATGGTTAAAAATACTCTGGAAGCGATGAGGAACTTCATTTTTGTTTAACTTTATTGTTTTGCCGGGAGATTCTTTTGCAGCTGCAAAAAAACTCCCCATCATTACACATGACGCTCCAGCTGCTAAAGCCTTTGTTATATCTCCGGAGTATTTAATTCCTCCATCTGCGATAATCGGTATTTTAAACTTTTTTACTGCCCTAACCGCTTCTAAAATTGCTGTTATTTGAGGAACTCCCATACCTGATATCATTCTCGTTGTGCAAATTGCCCCCGGTCCCATCCCAATTCGTAATCCATCCGCTCCCGCTTTTATTAAGGCTATTGCTCCATCATAAGTTGCAACATTTCCGGCAACCACCTCCAACTTGGAATATTTTTTTTTGACATATTTAACCGTGTCTATTACTCCCTTTGAATAACCATGGGCCGAATCTACGATAACTACATCTACTCCCACTTTTACCAGTGTATCAACCCTATCTTCAAATCCTTTACTTACTCCAATTGCTGCTCCTACCAAAAGCTCTTTCCCTAAGCTTTTATCCTGAGCAGAGCCGAAGGATGCCGGA
>PFRF01000020.1 GCA_002788395.1 Candidatus Levybacteria bacterium CG_4_9_14_0_2_um_filter_35_21
TAGACGACCCGGCATTGAATACAAATTCCTTCTATCCACCCTGTTATTTTCCTGTTTAGAACACTGCTTTTTCTAATTCTAATTCTTAATAAGCCGCTATAACTATCTTCTGTATTTTTTCTGTGAACTTTGATTTTGTGCTTCTTGTAGTATATTTTATCAAACCTTCCCATCGAAAATCCAGTCGCATTAGACCAAAATGATTTTACTTTTTCAATACCATATTTATGGTTTTCGTGAATATAAATTGAAAGTTGTATATCTTCAACTGGAATTTGCAAGCAAATCTCCAACCACTTTAGAAATATTTTGATCATTTGTGGGTCGGAGTTGCTAAAAATAACACTTTCACCAGGCCTATATTCTTTATCTTTTGCTCCCTCAGCCAAATAAAGCATAATCCCCATTAGCCACAAATCTCTTGTGTCTATTTTTTTAATCTTCTCTTTAATTTCCAAATAAGCTTGTTTTCTAATTAATTCAGTGGCGTCAATTCTCCATTTTTTTCTACTTTGGGCGCCTTCTTGAATCGCCAACAATTTCTTTTCTGTAAGTCTTTGTTTTTGAACTTTAGAAAGCCTTACTGATCGAAGCCATAATGACAGTGTTGATTTCGCTATGGGTATTTTTTGGAGTATTTCCGAATAAGATAACCCTTCGCGTCTTAAATTAATAGCTCTTTCCTTTAGGGAATCTTCCATACGAACAAAGGTTTTATTATCTAGTATATATAACTTATGTTTGAATATCAAAATCCGTTATTATACTAGTAACGTGGTCTTATTAGAAGAACACGTAAAAACTAGACATAGCCGGGGAAGAAGTCGGTTTTAATGTGATTTCTCCTAATACCCATTTCTTTTAATACATTTTCAAACCCTGTTACTAAACCACGCGGACCGGACAAATAGAATATCCGCTCAAGATAATCGGGCACTTCTTCTTTTATCATCTGCTTATTTAGTCTGCCAATTCTTCCTTGCCAATTGGCAGGAATTTGAGTTTCATCAGTTAAAACTGATACTGTTTTTATTCCCAAATTCCACTCTGCATTGGTAAAAACATCTTTGTAAACGATCTCGCTTGCAATTTTGTCGCAATTTCATGAAGAAGCGGGAGTAGTTAAAATGAGAGGAACAGGTGGCGAACCTTTTTTACGAAAAGACTGGGACAGTGTAGTTACATCGCTAAGTGATATTGGCTATAAAGACATCGATATCACAACAAACGGAATGTTAATATCCACTTATTTAGAAGAGAAAGGTGGTCTACCAAGAGGCTTAAGCGTATTAAAAGTAAGCCTGGATACTTATGATCCTGAAAGATTCAAGGAGATTACAGGAGGAGGAGATTTATCTAAAGTTATGAGTGGTGTTCGGGAGGCAGGTAAACATACGTATACAAGAGCGAACAGAGTAATGTTGCGAAGTGAAATGACTCCCTCTGAAATAGAACGATATGTTGATTTTTGTAGAGGACTGGGTGTTAAACAAATTCAGTTTCTTGATTTAGTCCATTACGAAAATCTGGGTAGAAACGACAAAGCATTTTGGAGTAGAGAATTTGTTGCTTTTCCAGAATTTAAAACCATAGTTCAAAAACTATATCCAGAAGCAGAGTTTAAGTTAACTTCAGATCAATTTGGAGTAGCTTTTCACAGAACTCAATTATCGGACGGGTTAACACTTGGATTTAAAGATAGCCGTTTTACCATGCGGGATGAAAGTTGTTGGACATGCCCGGTTTTTTGTCAAGAAGGAAGATGCCTAATCCGTATCGCTACTGATGGAAATATTACTTTTTGTCCAGATTATAGGGGAGAGTTACCAAGTTTTGATGCTAAACAAGCTTTTCGGGACAATTCACTGCCGGATAAAATTCAAGGCTTGGGAGAGATAGTTGAAAATTCACGCAGAACCAATACAATTGAATTATTCACAAATAAACATGGTTTGCGGTTACCAGAGGAATATTAAACAATGAAAATTAAAGCAGTTATTTATGATTGTGTCGGCCCTCTTCTTATTAAAAAAAGGGGTTGGCATCCATCTAAAACAATTATTGAGATCAATACTAGATGTGGTGACGCTTTAAACGATAGATTATTTTGGCATGAAATTAAAAAGGAATTTAGCAGTAAATCATTAAACATAGATGACATTATTAATAAAATTTCTTCTGGGTATAAAAAAAATCTTTTAATGTGGCAATTCCACAAAAAAATTAAAAACAAATACAAAACAGGAATAATTAACAATGGAACATTTCGCATTTTTAATAAATGGGTAAATAAATACAATTTTAAACGCAATTTTGATATTTTGTTAAATTCAGCAGAACTAGGTATAAAAAAACCTGATCGGAAAATATTTAAAGTTATGTGCGAAAAACTTAAAGTTAAGCCTGAAGAATGCTTGTTTATCGATGATAGTACCGCAAATACCAACGCTGCTCAAAAAGCTGGGATGAACGCATTGCATTACGATTTAAATAACCATGCGCGTTTTTTGAATAGTTTTAATAAATTAGAAAAGCTTTCCGCCTAAGCCCAGAAATATGTTATCTAATAAAGAATCTCTTACATATTCCCCTGACATAGTTTTAGAGCAGGTAATTTCCGGGGAGAAGATAAATTCGCCTAAGATTGCTCAGTCTGTTTATCGTATGGCAAGAAGGATTTCAATTAACAACGAAAAAAATCCAGACGATTTATTGTCAGTAAAACGTGTTGCAATGGTAACTCCATATCACCCTCTTTATGAAATTGGTGGGTTAGAAATAAGCACAAGAAAACTTGCCCAACAATTAACAGAACTTGGTCATGGTGTAGAGATTATAACCAAGGGTTTGTATCCTGATTCCGATCAAAGAGGAAAACAAGTTAGCCCTGAAGGTATTTCTGTGCATGGAATCGGTGCAGGAATAGAAGAAATAGTGCCATATGTATTATCAAGACGAAAAGATTTCGATATTGTTCAATGGATGGAGATATTTCCTCCAGTACCGGAATCGCCTGAAATATATAATGACAAAGCAGAACAACAATACATGGCATCTATTTTGCTTCGCTCTTTGGGAATTAAGACATTCTTGAATATTGCAAGCTGTGGATCAGTTACCAACAGAGGAATAAATCGTCAGCTTCCCTTAACTACAAAAAAACATCAACCGTTAAACGTATTGCTTAATAGGTCCATGACTGCCTATTTAGGAATAAATCCGGATATTGCTAGTGAATTTGAGCAAGCAGGGATAGTAGGATCTACAGATCGGTTTGAATCAATTCCATCAGGGGTTGACGATAAACTTTTTTTGCCGTGTACGAATGATGAGCAACGAAATATTAGAGAAGATTTGGGATTACCACTAGATAAAAAAATCGTATTATTTATTGGTAGATTTGTCCAGAGGAAAAGACCGGATTTACTTGTTGATATCTGGAACAATTTACCGCTTGATGTTCAGAAAAATGGATGTTTGGTATTTGTAGGAGGAAAAGCCGGTGATGGCCAGCCGGATTCAATCTATAATCAAGTAAGTAGTACCATCCAAAAGCACAACAAGCAAAGAGCAGCAAATGGACAAAATCCAAATATCTACTCTTTTGATCTTGTTGACCATTATCAAATGCCAAGATACATTCAGGCTTGTGATGCTTTATTTTTTCCTAGTGAGAGAGAGGGATTAGGCATGGTAATCCCTGAAGTGATGGCGTGCGCAAAACCTGTTTTTGCCTCTAATATTCCAGGAATAAGAGAAGTTGTTCCAAATAGCAATGTGGGCATTTTGTTCGACCCATATGATTTAGATGAAATGCAAAACATTCTGGTTGACTTTATAAATAATCCTGATAAATTCACAAAAATGGGTGAGAGATCCAGAGATTATGTAAGTAAGTGCTGGAATTGGCAATCGATTGCCCTAAAACTATCTGACACTTATAGAAGATACAAATAACTAAACAAAGCCGGGGAAGAAGTCGGTTTTAATGTGATTTCTCCTAATACCCATTTCTTTTAATACATTTTCAAACCCTGTTACTAAACCACGCGGACCGGACAAATAGAATATCCGCTCAAGATAATCGGGCACTTCTTCTTTTATCATCTGCTCCTTTAATCTTCCTACTTTTCCTTGCCATCCAATTGGAATTTGCATTTCGTCTGTTAAGGTATGAATTGTTTTTATTCCTAAATTTTGCTCAGCAGAATCAAAAATATCCGTATATACAATATCGCTTGCAATTTTGTTGCAGAAAAAATGAATAATATCTGCTTTTTGATTAGTATCCAGCAAATATTTAATAATACTTCTAAACGGAGTAACGCCAATTCCGCCTGAGATAAAAATATATTTCCCGGTTGGGTTTTTAGGCATAGTAAAATCTCCTGCTAGCTGGGAAGCAACAATCTCGGAATTTTCATCCATATCAAATAATGATTTTTTAAAACTGCTTAACTTTTCATAAAATTTTATCCCCAAACGTATATCCGGTTCGGTAGGGGAGGAGGCAAGAGTAAAATACCTTCGGTTCCCCCTGCTATCTGTATTCGGATGAGAAAAAGTCCATTCCAAATATTGTCCCGGGATAAAAGAGATCATTTTTTTGGGGGCAAAAATAAAATCGTAAATATCAGGGGCAATTTGGATTTTTTTAACTAATTTTAAAATCACTTTTACTTTCGGGCTAACTGCGTAAGAAAAAACATTCCCTGCTACAAGTGCAATTTCCGGAGTTGTGTAAAAAGATCCAAAATGAATCTGTGGAGTAAATAAAAACCCAACTAATGCTCCATACCAAATGCGTAGACTTTTAGTTGGGGGAGTAGTCAAAGGTTCCGTTAGCATAATAAAAGCAAAAAATAAAAAAGGAGAGTCTACGAAAATATTTTTTGTAATTAAAATTAGATCTAATCCCTTGGTAAGACTAAAAGCGTAAATTGCAAAAAGGGCAACCGCCATAAATCCGAGTACCAAATCCATCCGTTTAATTTTCCGTACGATTAATAATCCTGAAACGAGGACAAACGGCATCATGGCAAAAGTACCAACCCACCAGCTGGCAGATTTATTAATTACAAAAGCAGTTATAACAACGGCAAGCGCGGCCGGATTAAAAATATGTCTTTTATTAATAGTTAAAATGTATTTGGAGCCCATTGCTAAAATTGTCACCCAACCTAAAAATAAAAAATCTTCCGGACTTTTTGCAGGCGTAACTATTAATGCTAAAATAAGCGCAGTTATGTAATTTGATTCTACATTTGTCTGTGCTTTAAAAATAAAAGAAAAAACTTTATTAGAAGCCCAACACATTAAAACTAAAAAAAGTGAAGAAAATAAAATAGAGCTAAAGCTAAACGGAAGAATACTAAATAAACCCAAGACCGAAGCAGCACCCAAAAGAAAAATTAGGATGTACAGGGTTAACCTGTACATGGTAATTAAGTTTAAAAAATCGTCAATTCTTTTCATTTTTTAAGACGAATTTATTAAATCTATCTATAAACATTATACTTCTTTCGCTTATTGATATTGAGGTTTAGTTTCCTTGGGATCTTTTGCGGCGCTCTTCGACCTT
>PFRF01000026.1 GCA_002788395.1 Candidatus Levybacteria bacterium CG_4_9_14_0_2_um_filter_35_21
TCAATATAATAAAGAGAAAGAACAACTTCTTCGGGTTTTTTGTGAAGTAATTTGTCGTGAACTTCGGTTGCCGCTAGGGCATAAACGGTTAGCTGCATGTCTTTTGCCAAGTATTTTTCATCTGGAATGTTTGCTCCTGTTTTATAATCTAATATTTCAATTTTATTTTTTTCTAACGAATTTATTCTATCTATTCTTCCCCCAATTTTTAAATTATTAATACTAAAATTAAAGGGAAGTTCAAGACTAAGTGGTAAATTTTTTTGATCAAAATTCTTTTCTAAATAATCAAAAATTAAATTTTTCGCTTTCTCAAGTGCCTTTTTTTCGTGATCCTTGCTTTGATAGCCATCGGAAATCCAGTTTTTTTTGATTAAGATAGAAGCATCTTTAATATCTAGTTTTTGTCCAACTAGCCAACTTTGATAAAAATCCCTAAGAGTTGAATGAATGCTTGTTCCGAAGCTTTGTGCAGGGGATTGAGGAGTAGGAATCTTTAGGATATATCTTAATTTATAATGCAACGGACAAATATCAAATGTTTGTATTTGAGAATAAGAGAGATAATTTACCGGCGTAATTTGTTTAGTTTTGGTTATTATATCTTCTTTTTTCGGAGTTTGTTCCCATTTTAATAACGATAACTGGCCGATATCTTTGGGTTTTAATACGCTTATTGTCTTTTCAACATTCTCTTTACCAAGCGCTTCAAAAACAAACGGCGAAATTTTTCTTTCTCTTTTTCCTTCTCCATAATATTGTGCCGCCGTAAAAAAGAGTAAGCTTTTTGCCCTGGTCATCCCTACATAAAAAAGTCTTCTTTCTTCTTCCAAATGAAAATCACCGCTTGGCAAAATTTCTTTAATAAATTCCGTTGGAATTGGAATTAATTCTTGTCTTTCTCTTGTGGGGAAGCGTTGAGATACAAGATTAACCAAAAAAACAACGGGAAATTCGAGTCCTTTACTGGAATGGATAGATAAAATATTTACGGCATCATTTTCTGTCCAATCGGAATTTGCCGCAAGGGGACTTTCTCCAACTTGCATGGAGAGATCTATCCAATCAACAATATCAAAAACCGTAGCTGAATCATGTTCTGTTTCATATGATTTTAATTTATCAAATAATTTTGCAATATTTTTTGCAATAATATCATCTTTATTAGTGTTTGCATTAACCAGTTGATTAAGTAAGCCGCTGTCTTGTAGGAAATAGTAAAGAATTTGACCTGCAGTTTCTTTAGGAATTAAAGACAAATGTCTTTTTATCATTTCGTAAATAATATTTACTTTTTCTTTAGTAATTTCTTTAAGAAAAGATTCATCTATTTTTTCCAATGCCTCAAAAAGAGAATAATTCTTTTTCTTGGCTAAAATTAAAATAGAAGCAATCTCTACACTTTCCAGATTAAAAATTGGCATAGTTAGAACTCTATATAAGGATGCGGAGTCTTCAAAATTGTAAAGCACTTTTAAATAGGCGATTAAATCTTTAACCTCTTCCCGTTGAAAAAGCCTACCCGGTCCTAAAAACTGAAAAGGAATTCTCTTTCTTTCGAATGCTTTTATAAAACTCTGGGAATGATCATTAGCTCTAACCAGAATTGCAATATCTTTAAAATCATATTCTTTTTCGGTTAAGTTTAGTATTTTTTCCGCAACCAAGTCGGCCTCATTTTCCACCCTATCCGTAAATAAAAACTCAATCTCTTTGCCTTTAATATTGCCGGCAGGTTTTAGCTTTTTATCTATTTTCTCTTTTATTTCCAACCTATCAGGATTGTTGTTTTGAATTAAGTCATAAGATCTATCTAGGATTTCCTTTGTTGATCTGTAATTTTGCGTTAATGTAATAATTTTTGCTTTAGGATAATGTTTTTTGAATTGAATAATATTGGAGATTGAACTGCCCCTAAATCTGTAGATTGATTGATCATCATCTCCAACGACGGTAATATTTTTCTTTTCCCCTGCAAGAAGTTGCGCGAGCTGATTCTGGACGTAATTTGTATCTTGGAATTCATCAACTAAAATATATTTAAATTGATTCTGATAATTTTTTAAAATATTTTTTCTAGCTCTAAACAAGCTTAATGTATTTGAAATTAAGTCTGAAAAATCCATTACTCCTTCTTTCGTTTTTAATTCCTCATAAGCTTCATATGCATTTGCAAGTTCTATGTTCTTTTCGATTTCATCCTTATCATCTTTTTGATTTTTGTTTTCTATCCCTGAGCGAAGCCGAAGGGTTGCTTTTTGCCCTTGAGCCCAACGAAGATATTCATTGGGCGATATATCCTCGTCTTTTAGTCTGCTAAAATGTTGAATTAACCCGCTTAAAAATTTGTTCGGATTACCAAGAGGTCTGAAATAATTAAGGTCGAATTTAAAAAGATTAGTTCTGATTAAAAGAATACATTCTGCTTCGGTGAGGAGTTTATAATTTGGATTTAGGCCAACATGAATTGCTTCCTGACGCAGAATACGATCACAAAAAGAGTGAAAAGTGGAAATCCACATTTGTGTATATCCATACGGCATCTTTTTATCTATTCTTTCTTCCATTTCAAGTGCTGCTTTTTCCGTAAAAGTTAGAGCCAATATTTCGGATGGATTTATTTTCTTTTCGAGGATTAAATAACTTACCCTTTCTGAAATTACTGTGGTTTTGCCCGTTCCCGCACCGGCTATTATTAATAAAGGGCCATTCTCATGTCTTACAGCTTCCAGTTGTTGTTTATTGAGCTTTTTATCCATTTAGAAGTTAGAGGTTATTGTATCACAAGAATAGGTTTTTATTCGACAACTACAGTTCCTTTTTGTTCGGGATTTAAGTGGTTATGGTAGGTGTATCTACCGGGACTATCAAATTTTACTTGAACAGAAGATTCGTTTGCAAATTCTCCTAAATTTAGGAAAGGATAAAGAAGATGGGTGGGGTGGTTATCTGAATTAACCGTGGCTGGTCCGCCGCTTTTGTTTATCCAAACGACTAACGTTTTTACTTTTACTTTTATTTCACTTGGTTCAAAGCCGGATTTAGTAAGAATTATCCCCTGAGATTTTTCAGGAAGTTTTATAGCTTGAGTAGGAGTTATGCTTGCCAAACTGTTTTTATTTGAAGGTTTTGTTGGATAAAAAAGATAGATTCCTCCGATAATAACTAATATGAAAACAACAGCTAAAATTAAATTTTTATTCATATTATTCTTACAATACCACCTCTAAATTAAAATTGCAAATTAATTTAGTGCCTTAGATTCATCTTCGGTAATTTTTTCTTCAAGACTTCTGGTTGTACTTATTTTTTGCCCAATTAAGGAAAAACCGCTCATTACATTGCTAAATTGAGAAGAAGCATTATTTAAATGTTTACCTAGGACTCCTAAGTTTTCATCTACTTTTTCATAATCCGATCGGAGACCTCTTAGCATGCTAAAAATTTCTTTGGATTTTTCTTCGATTTTTCTGCCTTCAAAAGAAAGTAAAATTGTTTGAAGATGAGCGTAAAGTGTAGATGGAGAAACAATATAAATCCTTTCGTGTCTGGCAAAATCCATAATCTCCGGCATATTTACAATTTCGTAATAAACCGATTCGCTTGGGACGTACATTAAAGCAAAATCCATTGTCCCCTCCGCCGGTAAAATATATTTTTTGGAAATTGCGGTTATATGTTTTTTGATATCTTTGGTAAACTCTTTTTCAAAGACTTCTTTTTCCGATTTCTCCTCTGCTTTAGACATCTTTTGAAAATTCTCCATTGGGAATTTAGAATCAATCGGCAAAATACCAGCATCTGTTTTTATTGCCGCATCAACTCTTTCTCCGGATCTAAATTCGTACTGAAGAAAAAAATTATTCTTGGGAAACATCTGAGAAATGAGATCTTTAAGAACTTGTTCACCAATGTTTCCTCTTAATTTCGGGCTTTTTAAAAAATCCTGCAAGTCCTTCATGCTTCTTCCTATTTCGCTCATCTGTCCAACTTCTTTGCCAACATCCCGCATCGCCATTGCTGTTTTATCCAGCCTTTCGTTTAGTTGCTTGGAATTTTCCTGGAGAGTTTTGATCATACTGGTAGAAGAGCTATCAACGGAATTTTGCATTGCCTTTAACCATTCAAGAAGCGATTTATCTTCCGGCTTGGAAAAGCTGGAGATCTTTTTATTCAAAAAAACTAAAAGAACAATAAATAGTCCAATAATTAATGCGGCAAGGAGCAGGATTTCATTTGACATATCTTTATTCTACACTAATTAAAATATAGCTCAGGGTTTGTTGCTATTTTTCTCCAAGGAGTTTTTTTACCCGTAAAAAAGGCCGCGGCGCCTATCATTGCGGCGTTATCGGTGCAAAGCCACTTTTGCGGAACGAAAAGTGGAATTTCTAATTTTAAATTTCTAATTTCTGATTCAAACTGATCTCTTAGCTTTTGGTTTGCAGCAACTCCGCCTGCCAGTAAGATTGATTTAGTATTATATTTTTGTGCAGCTTTTAATGTTTTTTTAATAAGAACATCAACGATTGCTTTTTGAACAGAAGCTGAAATGTCCTCGACGTCTTTTACGTTTAATTTTCTTTTCTGAATTTCTCTTAAGGCGGCGGTTTTTAAACCTGAAAAACTAAAATCAAAATCATCAGATTTAATAAGCGGTCTGGGAAAATTTATTGCATTTTCATTTCCTTTCAAGGCTGCTATTTCGATATTAGGTCCTCCCGGATAGGGAAGATTTAAAATTCTGCCAATTTTATCAAATGCTTCTCCAGCTGCATCATCCCTAGTCCCGCCAAGCCAAATAATTTTTTCATGATTCTTCATTAAAAGTAGATCCGTATGTCCTCCGGAGACTATAAGCACAGTAGCGGGAAACTCAATATCAGTATCTGGTTTAGAACGTTTAGTGTTTAGTTTTGAATTTCGAGTTTCGAATTTCGAGTTTCCGCGAATAAAATTTGCGTAAATATGTCCTATCAAATGATTTACCTGAATAATTGGTTTATTCCAGACGTAACTAAGGGTTTTGGCTGTTTTCACTCCGACCAAAAGTGATCCGATAAGCCCAGGTCCGATTGTTACCGCAATTGCATCAATTGATTCTTCAATGTTTTGATTATTAATTCTCGGTATTGAATTTAAAGCCTTTTCGATCACCGGTAAAATATATTTAATTTGTTCTCGGGCGGCTGTCTCGGGAATAATTCCACCGGTTTTTGCATGAAGAGAAAGAGAAGAGGCAGTAAAATTTGCTAAGATTTTTACTTTCAAGTCGTCTTTTTTAGCTTCTATAATTGCTGCAGAAGTTTCATCGCACGAGGTCTCAATTGCTAAAATTTTCATAGCTTATCTTATCTCCGGTTTTAATTTTTTGTTCCTTGGCTAAACCGGCATTAATTTCGACAACAGTATCGGATACTTGTGTAGGTTGGTAAACGGGTAAAGTATCATTGACGGACTTTGGCGGTTTTACATTTTCATAAATAGTAACTACTTTCCCTTTTCTAATAAAAATTATGTCAATGGGAAATTTCATATTTTTCATCCAAAATCCGTAATAATTTTCTTTACCAAAAGGGAAAATCATTGCCTGATCTTTTGGTAGTGCAGAATATTTAGATAGTCCAATTTCTTGTTCCTTGCCCGTTTTTGCAACAAGCAAGTTAAATTTGTTGTTGTTAATAGCTATTTTTGGTATTTTATGAAAAAGAGAAATATTTCCAAAAAATAATTTAGAAAAAATTAAAGAAATAATTACCAAAATAAATAAGGCAAATATTATTCCCAATATATTTTTATATTTCATAAGAGATCTGCTAGCTTAGCCAGTCGACTGGTTGATTTGTGTTTTATTGGTTTTACTACGAAAGCAATTTTTGCTCCAACAGTATTTGCTTGTCTTTTCTTATGTTTAATGGCAGGGTCGCCATATGCGACTGCGATAACGTCCGGACCTATTTGGCTTATAAGTTTATCATAATCTTGGTCAGATGCAACTTTTTGTAGTTTTATAACATAATCAACCGAATTAAATGCTGCCAAAACTTCTGCTCTTTCTGCTTGGTTATTTATTGGTCTTTTATCACCCTTAAGTTTTTTAACGGACTTGTCGCTTTCCAGAAGAACAATTAGAACATCCCCTTTTTGTTTTGAATTTTGAAGCAATTTTATATGACCAATATGAATAAGGTCAAAACACCCACCGGTTAAAACAATCTTTTTCCCTTTATTTTTTAACTCTTTAGTTATTCTTCCAATTTGGTTTTCGTTTAAAATCCTGCCCATTTATTCTTTTGTTCCTTTAAGAAATATATCCTGCCAAGCTCTGTAGTTAGAAACAAATTTATCAGAGATAATCTCTTTACCGTTTTTAGTAACCTGTCTGGTAAAGTAAACATTTGCTCCCCAAGCGGCAAAATCGACTTGTTTTATCTCTCCTTTGGTAAGAGTAGGATCGTCCTGGTATATTGCCGGAGGAGGAGGAGTTTGACTTAGAATAATCGGTTTTGTCATATTAACTTGTCTTCCATCGAGTGTTCCGTAAAGAACAAAAGTTAGTCTTAGAATAGAAGGATCGACAAAACTTTGAATTAAAATATTATTTTCCGTATCGTTTTTAAATTTTAAATCGGGAGAGGGACTATAAACAGTTGCATCAAGTCCCGGAGATGAATCTTGTTCGTAATATCCCACTCTATATGCGTGTGCTTGCCGTTCCAGTATTGGAAGCCCTGCATTTAGAATTGCTCTAAAAAGAGTTGTAGAAACTTGACAAACTCCTCCCCCATCTCCCAGAACAGTTCTTCCATCTTTTATAATGTAGGCTTGCTTGTAACCCGTAAATGATGAGACATCACCTAGAGCTTTATTAAAAGAAAATGTTTCGCCTGGGGCTACTAAAATACCGTTAATGCGGGTAGCAGCAAGTGTTACATTAAAAATTCTTCCCGGAATTGAATGTTGAAAGAGTGATGTTCCCGTGCCAATAACTTCCTTAATACCCAACTTATTGGCTTTATCTGTAGTAATAGCGGGTTTAGTTTTTTTAATTGGAATAGGAATAATTATGTTTTTAGTTTTATCCGAAGAAATTAAAGCAATTGTTTTAGAAGAAACGATTTTGTTAAGCTGAATAAAATCCAGCGATTGACCATCTTTTGAAGGACTAAATGCCATTACTCTTTCATTTTCAAATTTAAACAATGCATCGACAGGTTTTTTTTCTATTGCCCTACTAATTGGATCTAAAATATTTTTTAGTTTATCCTCGGAAAAAGTATATGAATTAGGAAAATAAATGCCGTTTAAATATGCTTGAAGAATAAGGCTGACGTTAGAAAAAATATTACTTGATCTTCCCACACTGTACGCTTGATTTGCCAAAAGAGTTCCGTTATATCCAAAATTTATCGTATCGGCGGAAACAGTGGCAATACCATAATCACTTAAAAAAACAAAAGAGGAGCTTTTAAAAAGACTATTTTTTTTATCAAAATAATTTTTTACCCCTGTCTGAGTTCTCCCCCCAAAATTAACTCCGTTTACAATTATTCCGGGATAAACTTTTTGATAATATATTCTCTGAAAAATTAAATAGGTAAAATTTGTAATTATAGCGATTGCTAAAAGTACTCCTATTAGAAACCAAAAGAAAATTTTTGCCACATTTTTAAAATGATCCAGTTTAATCTTTTTTATTTTTTTCATTTGCGCCCAATGCTACCATGGTATTATACTATAGATATGGAAGAAAACACTATTTTTGGGCAGAATCAGAGTAATCAGCAAATTTTCGGTGCTGTTCCTCCCCAACAGCCTCAAGAGAATCAAACAGGGATAATTCAACCTTCTGTGCAAGATACTACTCAAGCAAATACTGTGGGGGCACCTCCCCCTCCTCAACCGCCACTAGAGACTCCTTCGGAAAGTCAGCAGAATAACCAGGGCAATTCCTTTCCTTTTGTTAAAACAATTTTAAAAATATTCTTAGGGTTAATTGTTGTTGGAACATTATTCTTCTTATTCTATATTTTTGTTTTGCCTAGATTTATAAATAATAAAAACGAAAAAGTAACAATTACATATTGGAGTCTTTGGGAAGATCAAAAAGTTATTCAACCAATAATTTCGGATTTCCAAAAACAAAATCCTAACATTACAGTAAATTTTGTAAAACAAGATAGTAAAAAATATAGAGAAAGATTAGATACCAGGATTAGAAATGGAACAGGTCCGGATATTTTTAGATTTCACAATACTTGGTATCCTATGCTTTCTTCGTTTTTAGCACCACTTCCAAGTGACGTCATTACAGCTAAGGATTTCAAAAGCTCATTTTATGCTGTTACCCAAAAGGATTTAGTTAAAAACGGTGCAATATATGGAATACCTCTTGAGATTGATACTTTAGCTCTCTACATTAACACAGACATATTCCAGGCAGCGGGAATAAACCCTCCTGCTACATGGGAGGAGTTTATAAATGATGCCAGAATGATAACGGTAAAAGACGAAAAAGGAAAAATTAAAACTGCCGGAGTTGCTATGGGTGCATATTCAAACGTTGTTCATGCACCGGACATAATTTCCCTTCTTTTTGCTCAAAATGGAGTTAATCCAAATAATATTTCTGCAAATTCGCAAAAAGCAGCAGAAACCTTAGATTTTTATATCGCTTTTGCTCAAGGAGATGGAAATATTTGGGATAAAACGCAAGATTCCTCAACACTTGCATTTAGCAGGGGAAATTTAGGAATGTATTTTGGATATTCCTGGGATTATTTTACCATAAAAGCCATGAATCCCAATCTTAAATTTAAAATTGTTGCGGTTCCACAGCTTCCTGACCAAAGTAAAAATATTGCAAGTTATTGGGTAGAAGGAGTTTCTGGCAAAAGTAAGCATCAAAAAGAAGCAATGCTTTTCCTTAAATTTCTAACAAATAAAGAATCGGCAGAAAAGATATATACCGAAACATCAAAAACCAGAGACTACGGAGAACCATATGCAAGAGTAGATTTGGCAGATAGTCTTAAGGATAATTCCAATATTTCTCCTTTTCTTCTTCAAGCAAGAAGTGCAACTTCGTCTTTTTTTGTAGACGCAACAAATGATGATGGCATAAATTCAAAATGTAATACTTATTTAGAGAATGCAGTTGGTTCAATTTTAGATAACGGTTCTTCGGAAACAGCTGTCCAGACCCTTTCAAAGGGGATCTCTCAGGTCCTAAGTGAGTATGGACAGTAAAAATCAAGCGATTGTCAAAACTTTAATATACAGTGATATTTTTGATTTCCCTTTAACCAAACAGGAGATCTGGAAATATTTAATTTCGAAGAAAAAAATCTCCCAAAAAGATTTCTTAAAACTTTTAAAAAATAAAAAAACCTTATCTAAAAATAATTTCTATTTTTTAAGAGGAAGAGAAAAAATAATTAAAAAAAGAAAAGACAGAGAGCAGATAGGATTTACTAAAATAGAAAAAGCCAAAAAAATAATAAATCTAATTTCTATTATTCCATCAATACATCTTGTGGGAATAACCGGCTCACTTGCTCTATTAAATTCGGAGAAAAAAGAAGACATAGATATATTTCTGATTAGCTCAAGAGGAGCGGTTTGGATTACAAGGTTTTTGGCAGTAATTATTCTTAAATTATCAGGTAATTATAGATCTAGAACAGATAAACTAGTCGAGAATAAGATCTGTTTAAACATGATTATTGGAGAAGATTGCTTAAAAATAAATAATAAAAGACAAGATATTTATACGGCTCATGAAATTATTCAATTGTTGCCAATTTTTGAACGTAATAATACATATCAAAAGTTTTTAAATAATAACTTATGGATTAAGCAGTTTATGCCTAATTCTATGGATAAAGAAAATATTAAAATAAATAGAAAAAAGGAAAGAAAATGGTTAGTTAGTGTGTTAAAAGTTTTTGAGCCATTTGTAAGAAAATTACAATTTTATTCTATGAAAAAATATATCACGCGCGAAACAGTTCTAAATAATTTTTTAGCATTTCACCCAATTGACTACCGGGGCAAAATTATCAAAGAATTTAAGAGACGTATAAAAAATGATTAAAAAATACAAGTTAATCGCAGTCGGTGGGACTTTTGACAACTTTCATAAAGGGCATAGAGGTCTTTTAACGAAAGCATTTTCGTCTTCCGAAAAGATAATTATTGGCATAACGTCAGATGCTTATGTTCTAAAAAATAAAATTAGAAAAATTGAAAATTATAAAAAAAGAAAAGAAACAGTTGAAAATTTCTTATTTGAAAAAGATTTTACAAATCGAACCAAAATAATAAAACTTGATGATGAATTTGGAGAAACAATTAATAGTAAGAAAATTGATTCGATAATTGTTTCGAAATGTACTTTAAAAACTGCAAAGCTAATTAATAAAAAAAGAGACTTAAAAAAAATGTCAAAATTGGCAATCGTTATTTCCGAATATTTTTTTGCAGAAGATGGATTACTAATTTCTTCAAAAAGAATTAGAGAGGGACAGATAGATAAGGAGGGAAAAGTCTATCTTAACAAAGAATGGCTTAATAAAAATTTAATTTTACCTCAGAGTTTACGACCTTTATTAAAAAAACCTTTTGGAGAAATAGTTAAAGGAAAAATGTTAATTAATTCTCAGCTTAACATTGCAACGGTTGGAGATGTAACAACGCAAAAATTTAACAAGCTCTATGGGAATCAAAAAATTTCTATAATAGACTTATTGGTTGGTAGAAAAAAGGTTTTTTCCGACATAAAACAATTAAAATTTAAAAATAATAAGGAATTAATTAAAGTTTCTAATCCACCCGGAATGATAACCCATAAACTATTTATAGCAATACGAAAAAGTTTTAAATCAGATTATGAAAAAATAATTCTAGTGAAAGGAGAAGAGGATTTGGCGGTTTTACCCTTAGCTATCCTAGCGCCTCTTAATTTCCAAATTTATTATGGGCAACCGGGAAAAGGGATTATAAAAGTCGTGGTTAATGAAAGTGTAAAAAAAAGAGCTTATTCGTTGCTCTCTCAGTTCAATTTTGAGACAAGATAGGATCACTACTAGAGGTTATTGACAAAGGTTCTAAATTCTTATATTATGCCTTGAGGTCAAATAACTCCCCCTATATTTAGCTCGGGAGTTTTTATTTATAATTATGGACGTAAAAAAAATCTACTTAACAAAAGAAGGACTGGAAGAGCTTAAAAACGAGCATAACGAGTTGGTTAATGTAAAAAGACCGGATGTGTTGGAAAGAGTCTCACAAGCCCGCAACTTGGGGGATCTTTCCGAGAATGCGGAATATGTTGCTGCGCGGGAGGAACTTTCTTTTATCGACGGAAGAATAGATGAGCTTGAGGAACTTCTAAAACAGGCATCCCTGATAAGTGAGGATAAAAAGAATCTAAGTCATATGGTAGAACTTGGATCAAAAGTAACAGTAAATGTAAAAGGCAAAAACGAATCTTTTATGGTTGTGGGAGAATGGGAAGCAGATCCAATGGACAAGAAAATTTCACATGAATCTCCTTTAGGAAAAGCACTTCTTGGGAAAAAGGTAGGGGAAAAAGTAGAGGTAGAAGCTCCTGCAGGTAAAGTCGATTATACTATTGTTTCGGTTAAATAAACCTAAAAAATCCTCATAGTGAATTTTTAACTCTTTGCTGTATAATATCAATAATGACAGATACTCAATCGGATTTAAGACAAGCAAAAATAGACAAATTGAAAAAACTAAAGGATTTAGGAATAAACCCATATCCATCCTCTTTTGATAAAAAAAACACAGTTGATCAGGCGCTTAACTCTCTGGGAAAAATTGTAAAAATTGCAGGAAGATTATTTTCTTTCAGAGAGCATGGAAACATTGCTTTTGCAAATTTAAAAGACGAAACAGGAAAGATTCAAATATTTTTTAGAAAAGATCTTCTAGAAGATGATTATAAAAATATTAAGCTTCTGGATTTGGGAGATTTTATTGGTATTGAGGGGGAAGTTGTTAAAACAACCTCCGGAGAAATATCGGTAGCCCCAACTTCATTTATTTTGCTCACAAAGTCGATTCTGCCGCTTCCAAATGAATGGTTTGGTCTTAAAGACACAGAGCTTCGATATAGGCAAAGATATTTAGACCTTATGTTAAACCCCGAGGTTAGAGAAAGATTTAATATTAGAACCAAAGTGGTATCGGGTATAAGGGAATATTTGGATAAATTAGGTTTTTGGGAAGTAGAAACCCCGACTCTTCAATCATTGTATGGTGGCGCAAACGCTAAGCCTTTTAAAACACACTTAAATGCATTAGGAGAAGATGTCTATCTTAGAATAGCAGATGAACTTTATTTAAAAAGACTTGTCATCGGAGGATACGAGAAAGTATATGAAATCTGCAAAGATTTTAGAAATGAAGGAATAGACCATACTCATTTTCCGGAATTTACGATGATCGAATGGTATGAAGCATATGCGGACTATAAAAAAGTAATGGATGTTGCAGAAGGATTATTTAAACATCTTGCAAAAAAAATATACGGGAAAACTCAAATTCAAATCGAGGATAAAAAAATTGATATCGGAACAGAATGGCCAAGAATAGAGATGGCACAAATTATTAAAGAAAAACTAGGACTAGATGTAGAGAAAGAAACAAAAGAATCTTTGCTCGGCTATGTTAAGAAAAAAATGTTCGATGTGAAAATAATTGGAGGAGAAACAAAGGGACAATTAATATTTATAGTTTTTGAACATGAAATTCCGCACCTTTTAATTAAGCCTACTTGGATAATTGATTATCCGGAAGACGTAAGTCCTCTGTCTAAAACACACAGATCAAAACCGGGATGGGTTGAAAGATTTGAGGGATATATTGGAGGTAAAGAAATTGCCGATGGATGGTCTGAGCTTACGGACCCTCAAATTCAAAGAGAAAGATTCGTTACGGATTCAGCTGTTGCCAGATTGGATAAAGAAGAAGCTCAGCATATTGATGAAGATTTTTTAACTGCAATGGAGTATGGAATGCCGCCAACCGGTGGAATAGGAATTGGAATAGATAGACTGGTAATGTTTTTTACAAACACATGGATTATAAAAGAAGTAATGCTTTTCCCAACCTTAAAACCTCAAAAAAAAATTCTAAAGGATAAATAAAAGAAATACAAATTTTTCAGTATTAATAAGATTAACTTTTTTTGGAATCAAAAATAGGAGCGTCGATTCCATTTTGAGGGAAAGATCCCTTAATTGCAGTACTTAGTGCAGTAGGATTATCAAATTGTTGAAGAAGTATTTCCTCAATTGCTCTTGTTTTTATACCTAACTCTTTGAGATCAAATAATTGATTTACCGGCGATTGACGAGTTACTCTTTCTGAGGACTGTATCCCACAAGCTTCTTTACTCATATCTTGATATTATCGTACATTTTCTTTTAAATGCAATAGGTATTCTATGGTATACTTTTTGAATGAAAAAGTTGTTAATTGCCACCGGAAATCAGGGGAAATTGCGGGATATAAAAAAATATTTAAGCGATCCGGATTTTGAAATTATTTCCTTAAGTGATCTTGATTTAAAGCAAAACGTTACAGAGGATGGAAAAACCTATAAAGAAAATTCACAAAAAAAGGCTCTATTTTTTGCAAAATTATCGAATCTACCAACTCTTTCAGATGATAGCGGAATAGAAATAGATGCTTTAGAGGGGAAACCAGGAATAGATAGCCACTACTGGGCAGAAGATGAAGATGGGATTATAAAAAAACTTTCGGAGTTATCAAAAAGCTTGCCTAATAATAATCGTGGAGTAACTTTTAAGTCTACTATTTCTCTAGCTTTGCCAAGCGGAAAAATCTGGAGCGTTATGGGTGAGGTTAAAGGAATTATCGCGGAAAAAGAAAATGGGAGAAGAGATCCCGGTTATCCCTATCGTTCATTTTTTTATCTCCCTAAGATTAAGAAATATCATGATGAAGAAGAATTGACCAAAGATGAGTGGCGGTTGTATAATCACAGGTATAAAGCAATTCAAAAAATAAAAAAAATAATTGCAAAAGAATTAAAATTTTAAAACTATGTTAGACATTAAATTCATAAGAGAAAATACAAAGTTTGTTATTGATGGAGCAAGGAATAAGGGTGTAGAAATTGAAGGTGAAAAAATTATTAAAATAGATGAACAAACAAGAGGACTAAATGTTCAGGTGCAAAAATTAAGAGAAGAAAGAAACATCGCTGCAAAAAATAAAGACATAGAAAAAGGGAAGAGGGTAAAGCAAGAGCTGGATGAAAAAGAAAAAAATCTCAATAAACTTAGTCAAGAACTAAATGAATTATTGCTTAAGATACCAAATCCGGCTAAAAAAGATGTAAAACCGGGAAAAAACGATACGGAAAATGATATTTTAAGAAAAGTTGGAATACCTAAGAAATTCAATTTTGTCCCCAAAGATCATTTAGCACTTGGGGAAGCATTGGACATTATTGATGTTGAAAGAGCATCTAAGATATCGGGATCAAGATTTTACTTTCTTAAAAACGAAGCAGTTCTTTTAGAGTTCGCTTTAAAACAGTTTGCTTTCGAAACTTTACTTAAGGAAGGTTTTATTCCGGTTCTTCCTCCGGTGTTAATTAAAACAGAAGTTATGAAAGATCTTGGGTATATGGAAAATGGGGGAGATGAGGATATGTATACTTTTGAAAAAGACGATTTAGTTTTGGTAGGAACTTCGGAACAATCAATTGTCGCTATGCATAGAGATGAAGTGTTAGATGCTAAGGATTTACCAAAAAGATATGTTGGTTTTTCAACTTGTTTCAGAAGAGAAGCAGGTTCTTACGGAAAAGACACTAAGGGAATTTTAAGAGCGCATCAATTTGACAAGATCGAAATGGTTTCTTTTGTAAAGATAGGAGAAGATGACAAAGAACATGAATTTTTCTTGTCTTTAGAGGAAAAATTGCTCAAAGCATTGGAGATTCCCTACCAGGTTATTAAGATGTGTACCGGGGATTTGGGTTTTCCTGCCGCACGCAAATATGATTTAGAAGGGTGGATTCCTTCTCAGAATAAGTACCGCGAGCTTACTTCTGCCTCTACGACAACAGATTTTCAGGCAAGAAGATTGAGTATTCGTTATAAGGATGGGGACAGAACGGAATATGCAAATATTCTAAACGGAACAGCATTTTCTACACGACCAATAATTGCAATTATGGAAAATTATCAACAAGAGGATGGGTCAATTGTTATTCCCGAGATTTTGAGAAAATGGGTTGGTAAAGATAAGATTACGTCAAAAGACTAATTTTTTCTCTTTTCTTAACAAAAAAACAGCATAATTAAGCTTTCTAATTTATGTTGATTTAACAGTCTAATCTATTAGTTCTGAAGCAGGAAAAAAGTCTTGACAAAAAGTTTAAAATATTTCACCATTTAATTAGCTAACTGCCAATTCTCTATTCTGGAGAATGGTTGTAAGGAGGTGATATCCATGCCAGCAAAGAAAAAGAAGAAGAAAGCAAAGAAATAATTGGTGATTTGTTTGGAGATTACCAATTGATCAATTGGTAAAACCCCACTTCGGAATTAAATGTTTCGAGTGGGGTTTTTTGTGGTAAAATGGATAGTATGTTTAAAGCTCTATCTAAATTTTTCGATTCAAATGAAAAAGAAATAAAAAAAATTACCCCAATTGTTTCCGAAATAAACAGTTTTGAAGATAAAATTAAAAAACTCAAAGACAGTGACTTTTCTAAAAAAACAGAAAGTTTTAGACAAAGAATAGTAGATGGAGAGCCATTGGACTTAATCTTACCGGAAGCATTTGCGTTGGTTAGAGAGGCTTCTAGAAGATCAATCGGACAAAGACATTTTGATGTTCAACTTATGGCGTCTGTAACTCTTGCTCGCGGTAAAATTGTAGAGCAAAGAACAGGAGAAGGGAAAACTTTATCTGCCCTTCCTGCTTTATATTTACACTCACTAACCGGTAAAAGTGTCCATTTGGTAACAGTAAATGATTATTTAGCCCGTCGTGACTGTGGTTGGATGGGACCTATTTTTAATTTTTTAGGTCTAAAGGTATCATCAATAATTAGTGAACAATCTTTTCTGTTTGATCCCAAACATACTAATAAAACTGTAAATGATTTTAGACTTTTACATCTTAGACCAATATCCAGAAAAGAAGCATACGAAGCGGATATTGTTTACGGAATAAATTCCGAATTTGGATTTGACTACCTAAGAGATAATATGGCAACAGATGCTTCTCAAATAGTTCAGAGAGGTTATTATTTTGCCGTTGTAGACGAGGTAGACTCGGTTCTAATAGACGAAGCCCGTACTCCGCACATTATTTCCGCACCGGATGAAGCTCCTGCCCAAAAATATTATGAATACGCAAAAATTGTTGATAAATTAAATCCGGAAACAGATTATAAAATAGACGAAAAATTGCGTACTGCTCATTTAACTGACCATGGAATAAGTAAAATTGAAAAAATGTTTGGTGTTCCCGATATTTACGAAAAAGATTTTGACACTGTTTATCATTTGGAGGCGGCGCTTAAAGCAAGAACATTATTTCATAAAGAAAAAGACTATATTGTAAAAGATAATGAAGTTATTTTAGTTGACGAATTTACAGGAAGATTAATGACAGGTAGGAGGCTTTCGGAGGGTCTTCATCAGGCTATTGAAGCAAAGGAAAATGTTACGATTCAACGGGAATCAAAAACTCTAGCTACTGTTTCCCTTCAAAATTACTTTAGAATGTACGAAAGACTTGCCGGAATGACAGGAACGGCAGTTACGGAAGCGGAAGAATTTAACAAAATTTATAAGTTAGACGTAGTGGTAATTCCGACGCATCGCAATATGATTAGGAAAGATGAGCCGGATGCGATTTACAAAACAGGAAGAGCAAAAATTGCGGCAGTTGCCGATTTAATTGAAAAAGCATACAAAAAGGGTCAGCCGGTTTTGGTTGGAACAACCTCGATAGAAAAAAACGAAATAGTTTCTCAGGCTCTAAAAAGAAGAGGAGTAAAACACGAAGTTTTAAACGCTAAAAACCATGAAAGAGAAGCAGAAATTATTGCTAAGGCAGGGGAAAAAGGGGCAGTTACTGTTGCAACAAATATGGCGGGACGTGGAGTAGACATAATTTTAGGAGGAGACACTCCAAAGCTTGAGGACGGTACAGAAAAAAGAGGAACTAAGGAATGGGAGATTTGGGAAAAAAGACATAAAGAAGTGCTTAATTCAGGTGGATTAATGGTTATTGGAACAGAAAGGCATGAATCCAGAAGAATAGATAATCAGCTAAGAGGAAGATCCGGTCGTCAGGGGGATCCGGGTGTTTCACAATTTTTTGTTGGACTGGATGATGAAATAATGAGGCTTTTTGGTGGAGATACTATTTCTAATATTATGACACGCTTTAATATGCCCGAAGATATTCCATTGCAAAATCCGTTGGTCTCAAAAGCTATTGAGCAAGCGCAGGGAAAGGTTGAAGGGTATAACTTTGACATGAGAAAACATTTGGTTGAATATGACGATGTTATAAACAAACAAAGGGAAATAATTTATCAGCGCAGAAGAAAAGTTTTGGAAGGGACGGAAAAAGTGGACTTAAAAACAGACATTAAAGAAATGGTTGCAAATAATATTGCAATTACCGTGGAAATGAGTGCTATAGATTATGAGAATCCGGAAAAATCCGTAAATAGGCAAATCGTAGATAAATTTACAACTATTATTCCTTTTGAAGATGTGTCTGCCGGGCAAATTGAAACTCAATTGGAACAGTTGCATTCTAATCAAGAAAAAATCGAGTTTTTGGTAAAAATAGCAGATGATATGTATGAAGCACGTGAAAAACAAATGGGTAAGGAGTTAATGCACGAAATAGAGAAATTCGTAACACTTTCGGTAGTAGATAATTTATGGATGGATCATTTAGATGCAATTGATAATTTGCGTCAGGGAATTGGCCTCCGTGGCTATGGGCAAAGAGATCCCTTAGTTGAATATAAGAATGAAGCCTTTACAATGTTTGAAAAGCTTTTGGCAGGAATTGACGACGAAGTAGCTCATAGAATTTACCGGGTTCAAGTTCAAAGCCAGTCCCCTGAGATGCACCAGCATCAACACCAGCATGTTGCCGCTAATAATCCAAATGCTTCCTCTGTTCCTTCCTCAACCGGTTTTCAAAATACAACAACTGTAAATACTTCAAGTTCAGTTTCGGATAAAAAAAAACTCGGTCGCAATGACCCCTGTTGGTGCGGATCCGGGAAAAAATATAAAAAATGCCACTTGCCGGATTAAAAGCACACCTTTATTAGAGCAAGATTTTTTGATAGGATAGAGTTGTATGTTGCTGCCCAATGAACAAATAAAGTTTCTCCTATTGCAGACTGGCCAAGTAAGTCAACAAACAATAGACTCCCTAGAGGCTTTTGCGAAAAACTCGCGAGTTCCTCTACAGGAAGCAGCAATAGAAAAAGACGTTGTTTCAGACGAAAACTTAGGAATTCTCATTGCAAATTATCTTAAGTATCCATTTATCTCCCTGGCAAAAATTTCAATACCAGATAATATATTCTCGATTGTTCCCGAAAGACTTGCCAGAAAATATAAAATAGTTTCATTTGCAAAAGACGAAGAAGGAATAAAGCTTGCAATGGAAAATCCGCTTAATAAAGATCTTTCAGACATGATTTCCAAAAAAACAAAACTCAAAATAATACCTTACTTTGCAACAGAAAGAGATATAGAAAATTCGTTACAGTTATATAGAAAAAATTTACAACAGGTTTTTAACGAGCTTTTGCGAGGAGTAATAGGTACAGAAGTTGAAGGAGAAGATTTTCCGATTATAAAAATGGTTGAGATTCTCATAACCTATGCTTATAGAGATAAAGCTTCCGATATACACATAGAGCCGGAAGAAAACGATCTTTTAGTTCGTTTTAGAATAGATGGAATTTTGCACGACATGTTATATCTGGACAAAAAGTTAACAGAAAGAATTTTAATGCGCATTAAAATTCTTTCAAGGCTTAGAACGGATGAGCATTTAAGCGCCCAAGATGGGAAAATAAGAATGGTTATTGATAATGACAACTTGGATCTTCGTGTTTCTATAGTCCCGATCGCCGAAGGAGAAAAAGCCGTACTTCGTCTTTTGCCTTCGCACTTTAGACAGTTTTCCCTTCTTGATTTGGGAATGAGAGAAGAAGATCTTAAGAAAGTTAACGCAGCAATTAATAAAACTTTCGGTATGATTTTATCAACGGGACCAACAGGATCTGGGAAAACAACGTCTATTTATTCGATTCTTAAGATTCTTAACACAAGAGAAAAAAATATTACAACGATTGAAGATCCTATAGAATACAGAATTAAAGGAGTTAATCAAATTCAAGTAAATGTTAAAAGCAACCTCACCTTTGCACAAGGACTAAGAAGTATTCTTCGTCAGGATCCAAACGTAATTTTTGTAGGAGAAATAAGAGATGATGAAACTGCGGAAATTGCTGTAAATGCAGCTTTAACAGGGCATTTAGTCGTTTCCACCCTTCATACAAATGATGCTGCGACCGCTTTGCCTCGTCTTGTCGATATGAAAATTGAGCCTTTTTTGGTTGCCTCAACAGTAAATGTTATTATTGCCCAAAGATTGGTTAGAAAAATATGTGAATCTTGTAAGGTTCAGGGTGTTTTAAAAAGGAGTGATCTTGCTAAAAATATAGCGGAAGAACTTATTGCAAAATATTTTCCTCCGCAAGAGGATCTTAAAGTTTATCAGGGAAAAGGATGTAAGGTTTGTCATAATACGGGATTCTTGGGAAGAATAGGAGTTTTTGAAGTACTGGAAATGACAAACACGATAAAAAAACTCATTACTGACAAAAATGACTCAGATGTTATCGCTAAAAAAGCAATAGAAGAGGGCATGACCACTATGCAGGAAGACGGAATGGATAAAATCGTAAAAGGAATGACTACTCTTGAAGAAGTACTGAGGGTTACAAAGGTGGAAAAAGTATGAACGCAAAAAACATAACTATCTCCGATAATGAAAAAGTAAGCCTATTTAGTACATTATCTACTATGATTAATGCGGGAATTCCAATTCTCGAAACCGTAGATTCAATAGCGGATGGTTCTAAAGGGAATACAAAAAAAGTTATAGAGTCAATAAGGGAAGATATTACACAAGGTAAATCTTTATCCGTTGCGTTTTCTAAATTTCCCTCTGTTTTTAACAAGGTAACCATAAATGTAATTAAAGCTTCGGAAGAAGCGGGGACATTAGATGTTGTTTTAAAAGATTTAAAGTCTCAACTGCAAAAAGACATGGAATTTATAAATAATGTTAAATCAGCAGTTACTTATCCGCTAGTAATTCTCGTATTATTTATGGCAGTTTTAATGATAATACTTGTGGTTGTAGTTCCCAAGATAGCCACGGTGTTTATTCAGCTTAGAGTTAAATTGCCGCTTCCTACAAAAATTCTCATATTTATGTCTGATGCTGTTTTGCATTATCCAATTCCACTTTTAATTGGCCTGGCTCTAATCGTCGGGGGCTTTATGCTTTTATTCAGGTATAAAAAATCAATTATATTAGGTTTTATTTTTTCTCTTCCGCTTGTTTCGAGATTAATTAAAGAGATTGATTTGGTTCGTTTTTCCCGAAGCATGTATCTTTTATTAAATTCCGGTATTACTATTACATCGGCTTTGGCATTAGTTGAAGGAACAGTTATGCGAAAAGATATTGCAAAAGCCATTGCAATTGGCCAGGAAACCGTTCTCTCAGGGAAAAAAATTTCCGATGCATTTAAAGATAAAAAAACCATTTTTCCGGTAATTGTAGTAAAAATTATTGAAGCAGGAGAAAAAACGGGAACTTTGGAAAAATCAATGCAAGAAATTGCAGAATATATGGATTACCAAGTAAATTCAACTCTAAAAACAGTAATTTCGCTACTTGAACCGCTGATGCTGGTTTTTGTTGGGATTTTGGTTGGAGCAATGATGATGTCTATTATTACTCCTATTTATGGATTAATCGGTCAATTTAATGGTGGGAGATGAAAAACAATCAATCTGGTTTTACCTTGATAGAGTTAATTATCGTACTGGGAATTCTTCTGATGCTTTTTGGATTTATAAGTTTTAACTTAGTTGGTGTGCAGAGAACTGCATCGGTAAGCTCAACGGTTGACATTTTACTTTCGGACATAGCATCGCAGCAAACTAAAGCTATGCTCGGAGTCGGTTCAGCAAGTGGAAATAGTTACGGAATTTATTTCCAACCCGGTGAATATACATTATTTAAGGGGATTACATATCCTCCATCTGACCCTAATAATTTTGTCGTTTCTCTTGATCCGGGAATTACATTAACAAATATTACTTTTCCATCAAGCTCTATAGTTTTTTCTACAGGAACAGGAGAGATAAATGGATTTTTAGATGGTCAAAACACAATCAGCATAAAGGATGCACAAGGAACAAAAATAGAAACCATCACTATAAATAGGTATGGCGTGATAATTTCGAAAAATTAAAATGAAAAACAAAGGTCAGTCCTTAATTGAGCTTTTAATTGTAATAGCCTTGTCGGCAATTTTAATCCCGGCTTTACTTGTAGGCTTTGCTGTAACAAGAAATGGAAGAGCACAGCAAGAACAAAGACTTCAGGCAACAAATTATCTAAAAGAAGCTCAGGAGGCAATAAGAATAATTTATTTTAATAATTGGGATAATCTTATAAATGGAACATACCATCCTGTTGTTTCTAGTTCAACTTGGGTTCTTTCTCCAGGCTCCGAAGCAATAGACAATAACTTTGTACGGCAAGTTACAATAAGCGATGTTTTTAGAGATACAAATGGTAATATTGTTACAATCGGTGGAGTCCTTGATCCGTCCACGAAAGAAATTACAGTTTCAGTTTCCTGGATAAATCCAATGTCCTCGTCGGTTACGGCAAGTTCATATTTAACGAGAAATAAAAATCTAACACATCTGGAGACAGTTGTTGCCGATTTTACTCCTGGAGTTTCTAATCCTGTAACAACAGGTGTAGTAATAACAGATACAAGCGGAGGAGAAATTATGCTAGGGGCAGGCGGAGGCGGAGGAGATTGGTGTAATCCAAGTCAATCAATTACAACGGTTAATCTATCGCGTCAAGGGATTCCGACGTCAGTATGGGCATTTGAAGCGGGGGACGGAAACGATGGTAATAGAGTATTTGCGGGAACAGGATTAAATGCATCCGGACCAACGTTTACCAATACAAAAGTTATTGGCAATAGTCCGCCAACTGCTACATTTCTTGGTCAATTTAACAATACGAAAACAAACGGTATGTTTGGAAGCGCTAACTATGCATATTTGGCTACAGATCAAAATTCAGCTGAAGTTACAATTCTTGACTTGAATCAATTTACAGATCCGCCCACTAATCAAAATTACAAAACAGTAGGAACGTTTGATACACCCGGGCCTACAGATGCAAATGGCGTCTTTGTGTCTGGGGATACAGGATATGTAATAACAGGAAGTACTTTGTACAACTTTAATATAACAGACAAGACGAATCCTACTGCTCTTGATTCAGACGGAGTTACTCTTGCAGGGACAGGGAATAAGATTGTTGCTGTCGGGAATTACGCATATGTGGTAACTTCAAGTACGTCGAAACAGTTACAAATTGTTGATATCAGTATCCCAACGAATTTAAGTGTCATTGGAAATTTATCTTCAGGGCTTAATGATAAAGGTGCTGTAGATTTGTTTGTGAACTCATCGGCAACAATTGCGTATGTCGTAACGTCGGTATCAGATACCAATGGAGAATTTTTTATTATCGATATGACCAATAAAACTAATCCTGCTCCGGTTGTTGACGGAGCTTATGAATTAGGCGGTATGAATCCAAAAGGTGTAACAGCCGTAACCGGCAACAAAGTAATTATAGTTGGAACTGGAGGGTTAAAACAGTACCAAATTATTGACGTTTCAGAAAATCCTCCTAAAACATGTGGTGGTGGTCTTACAGTAACTGGTGGAGTAAATGCAATTTCGTCTGTTTTGCAATCAGACGGCTATTCATATTCATACATTATTACGGGAGATACTTATGCGGAATTAAAAATAATCTTAGGGGGAGGAGGAGCAGGTAGTAGGTATACATCTTCGGGGGTTTTTGAGTCTGAGACATTTGATGCCGAAAAAGAAGTTGCCTGGAACATGCTTTCTGCCACAATTTCTGCGCCTTTAAACACAACACTTCAATTTAAAGTTGCTTTAAAAGATGCGCTAAACAATAGCTGTAGCGGCGTAAGTTTTAACAATTCAGATTTTGTCGGGAGCGATGGACAGTCAAGTTCTTTTTTTCCATCAACAGGAGGAATTTTGGCATTTAATAGTGACGGGAATGGTTATGAAAATCCCGCTCAATGCGCACGCTATCGAGCATACTTAACAACTTCAGACATAACACAGTCGCCTGTTGTTCACGATGTTAATCTTAATTATTCGCCGTAAATGATAAACAAAAAACTAATTAAAAATTTAAATTTAAAAATTAAAGATTATGAAAAAGGCTTTACTCTTATAGAAATCATAATTTATATGGGCATTTTTTCCATACTAATTGTTGCGATGCTCCAGTTGTTAACTGCTGTTTTTGACGTCCAATTGGAATCTCAGAGTACGGCAAGTGTTTCTCAAGATGGACGTTTTATTTTAAATAAATTAACCAACGATATTAAAAAAGCAAAAATTATTACATCCCCAAATATAGGAAATCAGGGTCAAAGTCTTGTAATATCCGATGGAACCACAATTTATACATACAATCTGTTAAGTGAAAATTTAACCTTAACTAATAGCACTACGGGAACAACAGATCAGCTAAACAGTGTTGATACAACGGTTTCTAATTTAAATATTTTAAGGCTCGCGGATACAAGCGGTCAGAATAACACTCTCACAGTTTCATTTATTATTAACAGTAAGGTGTTAAGAAGAAATGGAGTCAATACGGAAAACTTTAGAATAACAGTAGGGACTCGTTAAATAAAAATGAGAAAATCGCTTTTTTTACAACAGTCTGGTCAGGCGTTAATTAGTATTTTATTTATTACCATTATTGGGATGACCATTATTTCTTCAGCGGCTTTTTTGGTTTATGGTAACATTCAGTCTGTAAGTATCACCGAACAGGGCTCTTATGCTTATTATGTTGCGGAAAGTGGTGTAGAAGAAGGACTTCTTAGGCTGGTTAGAAATCCATATTATTCAGGAACGCCTATTGGTCAGCCTTTTATAGTAGGATTGGGTAGTGCTGTGATAGAAGTTGATACGGCGAGTGGATTAATAACCTCAACGGGAACGTATAACAATACAACGAGAAAAATTCAGGCCCAGACAGTGTACAATAATGGTATAAGAACAATTACTTCTTGGAAGGAGGTTTGGTAATGGTAAAAAAACAAACAATAGCAGTATTTTTAGAAAGCAGTAGGATCTCATTGTGCTTAAAAGATACAAATAATATTCTTCAGCTCGATTTACCGCCGGATACGGTTTCGGATTTAGAAGTAATAGACAGAGATAAATTTGAGCAACTTGTTAATTCGTTTTTCCAAACAGATGCGTTTAAGGGAATAGAATTTGACGTTGCTCTTGTCTTCTCTCGGGATGTCACTTTTGAAAAAGATTTTACGGATAATGCTACAAAAGTAAACTATGAAGAAATACAAAAGTTTTTAGATATTGTTCCTTTTGAGGATATATTAAGTAAAACATACAAAATCAACAGAAAAGCAAAAATTGTAGCAGTTAACAGAAGCTTATATGACGTTATATGTTTGGCTTTAG
The DNA here is from genome assembly GCA_002788395.1 of Candidatus Levybacteria bacterium CG_4_9_14_0_2_um_filter_35_21. Lineage (GTDB taxonomy): Bacteria > Patescibacteriota > Microgenomatia > Levybacterales > UBA12049. Next base: position 24,942 of record PFRF01000026.1, read on the forward strand.
AAAAAAACAAAGCTTATATATCCCTGGTAGTGCCAATGGCAATTTTAGCAGAGACAACTCCGGAGCTTTCTACTAATGTTGATTTAGCATTTATTGCAGCAAGATCGGATTCGTTTAGACAGTACAGCTTTATCGAGGTAAAAGAAGCAAACCTTAAAAGTGAGCAAAAGAATTCAATAGGGATTAAGAAAAAAGACGTAAGGTTATATGCCCTTTTAGGTATTTTTGCATTGCTTTTTTTAATTCTTTTAATGTTAATATATACAACCTTTTTCTCTTCTCCCAAAAAGAATAAGAAACCGGTTGTTTTACCAAAAGCTTCAGTTTCAACAACCATTCCGGTGGAGATGATTCCTTCAGCCAGTCAGTCGGGAAACATATCTTCGCCAAGTTCTTCATTGCGGCCAACACACTAGCATAGATCTTTAAAGAATAGTACTAAAATTTAAATCAGATGGTTTTGGCTTCAAATTGCCCTATTGACAAACTAATTTTTATTATGCTACGCTAATTATGAGACATGAAATCACTGCCCAACTTGGTAAGAAAAGAAAAAGGTTTTACCCTCATAGAACTACTCGTTGTAATTGGAATTTTAGCAATCTTACTTTCGATTGTTTTAATCGCAATTAATCCGGCAAGACAATTTGGTCAAGCAAACGATACGAGAAGAAGAAGTGAAGTAACACAAATCCTAAATGCAGTTGGAGCATACGCAGCGGATCACAAAGGAGTATTGCCGGCTGCAATTAGTGGTTTAGCCGATGATACAGCTACACAAATTAGCAATACAGGCGCAGATATATGTGCAGATTTAGTTCCTAATTATATTCCTGCACTTCCACAGGATCCACAGCAGGGAACAGGGACAGCGATTACGGCTTGCGGGGTGGCATACGATACAGGTTATCAAATTGCTCATGATGTTGCAGGAAGAGTTACAGTTTCAGCACCTCAATACGAAGGCGATACAGCAATATCAAATACACGCTAGTCTTCTAATTCATGGCAAAAAAGAAAGTTAAATCAGATAGTAATAAACTTAGCCGTCATGAGAGCAATATCAAAGCAATATTGTCATTGTTGGTATTGCTTCTTGCTTTTGCAGTGCTATTAATTTTCAATACTTACCAAGAAAATATAATATATGCCTCTTTTAAGTGGTTTATATCGCTGGCAGTTGTCTTGTTTGCATTTTTACTAGCTCTGCTTTTTCTCATTAATCCACAAAAAAAACATTAGTTTAATTTTTGCTTAGGAAGTCTTTTTATTAAAGTAGTTGATTATTTTTTTCTTTCTATCCACAACCGGTAATGTGCTTATGATTCCGGGACCGTTTACACAGCCGCCTTCACAAAATAAAACATCCATAAAACGAATTTTGGGATTACTTTGAAATTCTATAAGCGCCTCTTCTACATTTCTCCAACCAGAGACAATTCTAAATTCTTCATCTTTTAAAATTCTATTTACGCCGCTGGTTAAAGTTAATCCCCCATCCATAGGATAAATTCGGGTATCTTTAGCTTCCAGATCAAATTTATCATTCCCGGTCGGCATATTAACACTGATATTAAAATTTGTAAAAACCTCATCCAGCTCTTTATATGTTAAAACTAAAATATTTAATTCCGGGCGATCTTCCGATGATTCAAGCTTTTTGGCAATACAAGGGCCGATAAAAACAGGTTGGTGGTCAGGATATCTTTCCTTAACTAATTTAGCGGTTGCAGACATAGGTGAGTCGGCAGAAAGAGCGAGATATTTTAAAAGACTTGGATATTTTGTTCTAACCATTCTTACAAAGCTTGGGCAGGGACTAGTAATAATTCTGGACTTAGGATTTCTTTGCAAAAGACTTAAAACCTGTTCGTTAGTTTTTTTTGCTCCGACGGATACTTCAACAACATAAGCAAATCCCAATTTTTTTAGTTTGGTAATTATTTGCGGATATTCGTAAACAATCGGAAAAGAAGGAGCAAGTATTACCGCTAATCTTGCCTTTTTATTAAGAAGATCAATGAGACGGATAGTTTCATTCATTCCTGTTTATAGCTTTGAGTAAACCAAAAGCAAGAATTCCTCCTGCGATTGCAGTTGCGAATTGGAAAATACTCATTGCAGTAAGAAATATTTGGGGTACTAAATTAAGTTTAAAATAAGCAAAGGCAAAAACAAAAAGTAAAGCCGCTTTTAATAGAGAAGATAGAAATAGCGCGAGCGGAAAAGAAGTATTTTTTTTAATTTCGATAAAAGATTTTACCAAAATAAAATTTCCCAGCCAGATAAAAGGCAAAAAGTAAGTTAGAAATGGGGTATATGGTCCAAATAAAATTCCGTTTCCTAATGCGCCGATGCTTGGAAAAACAATTACCGGCCAAGCCTTTCTTAAAGGAAGTTTAATGGCAGTTAGAATTAAAAAAGAGTTTACCAAAGTCCCTGTTAAAAGTTGCGGGCCGGAAGCAAAGAATGGAATCGTAAAAGCAACAACCGGTAAAACTATTCCGTAGTTTAAAACTTCTTCTTTGTTTAGAATTAAAGATTTCACCTGCATAAAAAACCTATCGTAAGAACAAATTTTATTGATCGGTGGTTGTTTCTGTTTTTTCTTTCTTATGTCTTTCTTCTATTGTTTTGAGTTTATCGTTAATTGCTCTTTCCAAATCGACTCCTGCTGCTAAAGCAAGCTGTGTGGTAACAATAATTACGTCTGCAAATTCCTGATAAACATTTCTTTTGTCAAATTTATCTAATTTTGATTTTCTTTGTAGCTTTAATATTCCTAAAATATCATTACAAAGTTCTCCAACTTCTTCATTAAGCTTTACGGTTTTTGCAAGAATTTCTCTCTCTTTTGGAGATTCAACAACATATTTAGTTTTTGTTTTGTCTTCCAAATTGGAAACTCTTTCTTGAAGATTTTTTAAATTCATGCTTCTATTCTATCACGAACTACCTTATTATAAAAAACCAAAAGAGAATAGCGATAATAATTCTATAAACTCCAAAAGGAATAAAAGTGTGATTTTTAATAAAATTTAAAAAGAATTTAATTGCCAGTATTGCCACGATAAAAGCTCCGATAAATCCTACAGTCATAGTTAAATATTCATTAGTATCGTAGGCAGAAAAGTCACTTTTTAAAATATCAAATGCAGATGCCGCAAACATTGTAGGGACTGCGAGTAAAAAGGAAAATTCAACCGCGGTTTTTCTTTTCGTTCCCAAGAAAAGTCCTCCAACAATAGTAGCAGCGGAACGGGAGACTCCCGGAATTATTGCAAGGGATTGAAATACTCCTATTAAAAATGCATTTTTTAAAGTCATTTTTTCAATTTTATCGATATGATGTTTTTTTTCTTTATAAATAAGCTCTAATATAATCAATAAAATACCACCAATCAGAAGAGCATATAATGTTACGATAGTATTTCCCAAGAGGACGGTTTTTATAAATTTGTATAAAGGGTATGCGATAATAGCTGTTGGAATAAATGCAACAATGATTCTTTTCCAAATTTTTTTACTTGCAATTACAGTTTTCCAATATAAAACTATTACTGCCAGAATTGCTCCCAATTGAATAATAATTTCAAAATCTTTTACAAAGTTTGTTTGATAAATTTTTAGTAAATCCGCCGTAAGAACTAAATGTCCAGTGGAAGAAATAGGTAAAAATTCCGTTATTCCCTCCACGATTGCTAGAATTATCGAGTTAATGATGGTCATTGGTTAGTTATCTGTATTAAGTATAAAATATAAAGTATTTAGTATAAAGCAGTAAAAACTTAGATAAGCTCGATTGCAAAAGAGTTTATTATTACCTAGAATAAGTAATATGAAAGAAACAATGACGGGCAAAAATAAAGAGTGGGATTTAAAAAAACTTATCCTTGCCCTCTTTATTTTAGTAGGTATTTTAATTTTGGTTTTATTTTTTAAATTTTATTTTTTTGCAAATGAGGACAACATTACTCAAGTTGCTAAGGTTCAGGAGAAAAGAGTTAAGGGAATAAGTACGGAAAATATACAAAAAGTGGTTCAGGAAAAAGTTGATTTAATAAAAGAACAGGCGGATCAAATTAATGTCACGGATATTGCAACATCTTCTCCTCAAATGCAAAAATTAATCAAAGACATTAAGTCATTAGAAGGCTATCCAAGTAGTCAAGCAAGAAGCATGTGTGAGAATCTTTGCAAAAGTTTATAAAATGACAAAAGAGAAAATCCATCAGCCGGCGGACAAAAAACCAAATAGATTTAGTAGATTTCTAAAAATTCTTGGTCCGGGACTTATTACGGGGGCTGCCGATGATGACCCTTCGGGAATAGCTACTTATTCACAAACCGGTGCTCAATTTGGCTATGGTCAGCTCTGGACGGTAATTCTTATGTACCCTTTAATGACTGCCGTTCAGGAAGCTTGCGCAAGAGTAGGGGCGGTAACGGGAAAGGGTTTAGCAGCCGTAGTAAGGGATTATTACAGCAAGAAAATACTTTATTTTGTTGTTGCTCTTGTTGTAATTGCCAACATTATAAATATTGGAGCAGACATTGGGGCAATGGCAGAATCAATGAGGCTAATAATTCCAATTTCGTTTACCTACTGGGCTCTAATTTTTACCTTTGTAATGCTTGCTCTGGAAGTTTTTACTTCTTATTCTGCCTACGCAAAAATTCTCAAATGGCTTTCCTTAGTTCTTCTTGCTTATCCGATAACGGCAATAATTGCAGGGCAAAATTGGCCGGTTGTTTTAAGGGCAACATTTGTTCCGCATATTCAATTGGATTTTGGATTCTTCTTTCTCCTTACAGGCGTCTTAGGAACAACGATTTCTCCCTATATGTTTTTTTGGCAAGCATCGGAAGAAATAGAAGAAGAAATAGAAGAGAAAAGGGTTGGTCAAAACGGAGGAATTCCGAAAATTAGTAAGCTCTTTCTAAGAAATCTTAGAATTGACACTTTTTTAGGAATGCTTTTTTCGGAATTAATGACCTTTTTTATAATCATTACAGCTGCTTCAGTTTTAAATGCAAACGGAGTTACCAATATTAGTACAGCCGCTGATGCGGCAAAAGCTCTGGAACCGCTTGTTTCTACTTTTCCTAATTCGGGGTTAATTGCCAAAACTATTTTTGCGGCAGGAGTTGTCGGAATTGGTCTTCTGGCAGTTCCGGTTCTTGCAGGGTCTGCCTCCTATGCATTGTCCGAAGCTTTCCATTGGAGAGAGGGATTATCTCTTAAATTTAAAAAAGCACACGGATTTTACGGAGTAATAATTGCATCAACTTTAATTGGACTTTTAATTAATTTTATTGGTATTGATCCAATTAAAGCTTTAGTTTTTACCGCCGTATTTAATGGAGTTACTTCGGTTCCATTAATTTTCGTTATCGCAAGAGTTTCCAACAACGAAAAAATTATGGGTGAACATAAAAATACTCTGATCTCCACGGTTTTATTGTGGCTTACTTTTGCCACCATGGGGGGATCGGCTATAATAATGTTGGCTTCGCTGCTAATAAGGTAGAAAAAAATGGAAGAACTTAAAGAGAGAGTTGCTAATCTTATCGAAAAATTAGATATAGATAATAAAAGACAAAAAATTAGAAAATTAGAAGCAGATGCTACTAGTCCTTCTTTTTGGCAAGATCATCAGTCGGCTGCTGTAAAAATGAAAGAGCTTTACGCTCTTCAAAAAGAAATTTTAGATTCGGAAAAATTACAGGAATTAATAAAGGAAGGCAAAAAAGAAGAAGCAGAAAAACTGTTAAAAGAAACAGAAATTTTTCTTTATCTTTCCGGACCATATGACAGCGGGGATGCAATTCTTTATTTACATTCAGGACAAGGAGGAGTAGAGGCAATGGATTGGACGCAAATGCTTTATAGAATGTATACGCGATATTTTGAAAGAAAAGGTTTTAGTTTTGAAACAATTGAAGAGAACATTGGAGAAGAAGCCGGTTTAAAAAGTGTGGTCGTAACCGTTTCGGGGCAATATGTATACGGTTTTTTAAAACATGAAGCAGGAGTGCACCGTTTAGTTAGACAATCACCATTTAATGCCGATAATTTAAGGCAGACTTCGTTTGCTTTGGTTGAGGTCCTTCCCGATATCGGTGAAGATGGTAAATTAGAAATAAAAGAGGATGATTTAAATTGGGAATTCTACAGAGCAAGTTCTCATGGGGGTCAAAATGTTCAAAAGGTTTCTTCGGCTGTTCGTTTAAAACATATTCCATCAGGAATTGTAGTTACGGCACAATCGGAGAGATATCAAGGCAAAAACAGAGAATATGCTCTTAAAATTCTTAAGGCAAAACTTTGGATAAAGCAAGATGAAGAGAGGAGAAAACAAGAAATGGAATTAAAAGGTGGATATAAAACACCCGGTTGGGGAAATCAAATCCGTTCATACGTATTACATCCATACCAAATGGTTAAAGATTTACGCACGGAATACGAAACGGGAAATACGGGCGCGGTTTTGGACGGAGACCTTGATTCTTTTATAGACGCAGAGCTTAGAAAGCTTTAGGGTTGCCAAATTGTTCAATATATGGTTAACTAAGTATAATCGTATTATGGATTCAGAAGAAGAAAAAGAGAAATCTTTAGTTCATAACTTTGATCCTACAAGCATTAGTTTTATGAATGGAAAATTAATAATTATATTGGTTGTGGCTGCATTTTTAGGTGTTACAACAGGTTACCTCTTAACCATAAATAACGGATCAATAACAAATGTTAAAAATTCAATTAGTGCCTCTACTATTGCAAAAGGTACAACAGAAGGTTCAGGCGATGAAAAGGTTTTTAAAGATGTTACAGAAGGTTCGCTCAAACAAGGCGGAATAGAAGGGGAAGGAGCATTTCATCTGGTAAGACCCGGTGGAGATAGTCAGAATGTTTACCTTACGTCTTCAACAGTTGATCTTACCAAATACCTCAACAGAAAAATTAAGGTTTGGGGTCAAACTCAAAAAGCCCAACATGCGGGCTGGCTAATGGACGTTGGAAAAATAGAAGTCGTCGAATAAGCCCTTCAAGACAATGATAAAACTAAATAGGGTTTCGAAAAAATTTGGAACAGGTGTTTTTGGTCTTTCCAATGTATCTTTTAATGTGGATAAGGGAGAATTTGTTTTTCTTGTTGGTCCAAGCGGATCGGGAAAAACTACGATATTTAAGCTCTTAACACGGGAAATTCTTCCAACAGAGGGAACGATAATAATTAATGATTGGGATATTGTAAGACTCTCAAAAGCAAAAATTCCCCATTTAAGAAAAAAAGTTGGGGTTATTTTTCAAGATCTAAAAATATTAATGGATAGGACAATTTTTGAAAACGTTATGCTCCCGCTTGAAGTAGCAGGAATTGAGCCCGAAGAATCAAAAAAGAGAGTAAACGATGTCCTTGCTCAAGTTGGGCTTTCCGGGCATAAAGAAAAATTTCCGATTCAACTTGCAGGTGGAGAATTACAAAGAGCAGCGATTGCAAGAGCATTGGTCTTATCTCCGGACATAATTCTAGCAGATGAAGCAACGGGCAATCTGGATACCGCTAATTCCTGGGACATAATAAAAATTCTAACGGATATAAACGAGAAAGGTACGACTATAATAATGGCAACTCATAATTTGGATATTGTTAAAAATCTTCCTAAAAGAATTATTGAAATGAATAAAGGAAATATTGTAAAGGATAGTAAAATTTCAAAAGAAAAAAAAGATAGTTTGCATCATTCCCATAATTCCAAATCACATGATATCCATGATCAAAAATCAAGCACAATGGAAGGGGAACAAAAATGAAGTTTATAAAAACAACTTGGAAAAATATCAGAAGGTCTCCTTATCAGGCCGTTGCTGCTATTATGATAATGTCTTTGACATTTTTGACAATTTCGTTTTTTACAATTCTTTTATTCGGATCATCAAAAATTATTAATTTTTTCGAATCAAAACCCCAAGCAACTGCTTTTTTTAAAAACGAGGCAAAACAAAGTGACATGGACGGATTAAAATCAAGTCTTGAGTCAAGTGGAAAAATAGCTTCTGCTAAATTTGTTTCCAAACAGGAAGCTTTAAAAATTTATAGAGAACAAAACAAGAATGATCCTTTACTTCTAGATCTTGTCACTGCAGATATTCTTCCTTCGTCTTTAGAAATATCAACGGTTAAGATAGATGATTTAGTTGGAGTATCGGAAACTCTTAAGGCATCTCCGATTGTTCAGGAAGTAATATTTCAAAAAGATGTTGTGGCGACTTTAACTTCTTGGACAAATGCTCTTCGCACAATAGGGGTTGTGTTAATTATAGTTTTATCATTAGTATCGATTTTTATAATGGTTACGATTATTGGAATAAAAATATCGCAAAAAAAAGAAGATATAGAAATAATGAAGCTAATTGGAGCAACAAGTTGGCATATTAGATGGCCCTTTATTTATGAGGGAATTTTTTATGGAATTTTTGGGGCTATAATCGGCTGGATTATTTCGTCTGCAGTGCTTTTATATTCAACACCTTTCCTCTCATCATTCCTCAAAGGAATTCCGATTTTCCCGGTTCCGCTTATTTTCTTCGTAGGGTTATTGGGACTGGAAATATTACTAGCGGTTATTTTAGGTGCGGTTTCCAGCTTTATGGCGGTTTTAAGATACTTAAAGTAATATGATTTATGATTTTAGTAAAGAAAACATTTTTATTTTTAATCCTAGCGACAATTTTACTTTTTTGCACTAAATCTATCTGGGCGCAGACGGTTACTCCCACTCCAACTCCTGCCCAAGACAAATTACAACAGTCAAAAGAACTTCAGGACAAAATTAACGAACTACAGAAAAAAGTTTCGGATTTGCAAGGACAGACAAAGACACTTTCTTCACAAATTGCAGTTATGGATAATCAAATAAAATTGTCGGAGTATAGGATTGATAGCACAAAAACCGAATTGTTAAGCCTATCTGCGGATATAGATACTGCAGATAAAAAAATTGGTGTTTTGGAAAAAAATCTTAGTGGGTTGACAAAGGTTTTAATAAATAGAATTGTAGCAACTTACGAAGTTGGCGGCACTCAATCTTTTGAAGCATTAGTTGCATCAAACAACATTTCCAATTTCTTTACCAGATTTAATTATTTAAAAATAGCACAAATTCATGATAAAAAACTTATTTATGATACTCAGCAGGCAAAAATGGATTACGCAAACCAGAAAAATATTTTTGAAAATGAAAAGAAAAAAGTAGAATCTTTAAAAAAACAACTCGAAGATTATACAATTCAACTGGACAGGGAAAAACAAGGAAAA
>PFRF01000037.1 GCA_002788395.1 Candidatus Levybacteria bacterium CG_4_9_14_0_2_um_filter_35_21
ATTCGAACCTCCACGCTTTTTAAGGGCACAGCCACCTCAAGGCTGCGTGTATACCATTTCACCACATCCGCGCGTCAATCATTATATCAAAATGTACCCTCAACATAAATACCATCTAACCATTCCTGCTTTTGATTTTTAGATTAATGGCTGTTTATGGTTGCAAACCGAGATGAATTTTATCTTGAAAAGCTTTAGATGCGTTTTGATAATTTGAGGGAAATTTAGAGTCCTGTTCCGTACATAAATTTGTAAAAAATTGACTGATTAATATAACTATGTTAATATCCGACCTTATCATAAGACGTAGTGCTTTAATTAACAATTAATAATAAACAATGAAGGATATTCAAAGTGAATTTGATACTAGAGGTTTACCTCTGGATATGGTGGGAATAACAGGAATTTCCTTACCTCTTTTGATTTCTGGGAAAAAGAATAGCGTACAACCGGTATCTGCGGTTATAAGTTTTTATGCAAGTTTAGCGTCCGATATTAAGGGACATCATATGAGTCGCTTCGTAGAGATTTTGTATGAAAACAGTGGGAAGAGGATAACCCTGAATAGGTTAAAGTTTATTACGAGTCAAGCAAAAAGAAGATTAGATGTAGAAAATGCATACTTAGAAGTTTCATTTAACTATTTCATGAAAAAAAAAGCTCCAGTGACAGGGAAAATAGGCTATCTTGATTATAGATGTATAGTTCTAACCAAAGTTAACTCGGGGGACGACGAACAAGTTCTTACTGTTGAGGTGCCAATTATGCTATTGTGTCCATGTAGCAAGGCTATTAGTAAGTATAACGCACACAATCAGAGAGCAATTGCGAAGGTAAAGGTCGTTTTAAGGAAAAAGCTTTGGATTGAAGATATAATTACGCTCATAGAAAAACAGGGCAGCTGTGAAGTCTACCCAGTATTAAAAAGACCAGACGAAAAATACGTGACTGAAAAATCATATGAAAACGCAAAATTTGTAGAAGATATTGTTAGGGATATTGCAAACGTTTTTAGTCAAAAGAAAAATATTGTATCCTTTTCAGTGGAATGCGAAAGTCAAGAATCTATTCATAATCATAATGCTTTTGCTAAATATATAAGTTTATAATATAAAATTATGCTGATAACTAAGGAGTTCCGTTTCGATGCTGCCCATCAGTTATTGAATTATAATGGTCCTTGCGCTAATTTGCATGGGCACACATATAAGCTTCAAGTTTCTGTTGCTGGAATAGTGCAGAAAAGTGGGATGGTTATGGATTTTGGAGATTTAAAAAATATTGTTAATGAAAAAGTTATCTCTAAATTAGATCATACATTTATAAACAAGATCATAATACAATCAACAGCAGAAAACATAACTTTATGGATTTGGAATCAATTAGAAGAGTTTTTACCTCTTCAAAAAATAACACTGTGGGAAACTCCAACGAGTTTTGTCGAATACGTTAAGTCTGAAAATAAGTAAACATTTCCGCTGACCTCTCGAAGCGTTTTCGATCAATGATGGTATAATCCTAATATGCAAAATATTGTAATAAAACAATTAGTCAAAAGCGACTATCCTAGTATTCGTAAGGTAGATGTTATAACTCAAAAACAATACTTGGGAGAAAAATGGGATAGTTTAACTGATTCCCAAAAAGAAGAGCATCTCGTGTCGCGAAAAGATGAATTTAATATTAATTTAAATTCGAAGTATTGTTTTGTTGCTTTTTCCAAGAATAAAGTTATTGGGTTTATTTTTGCCTACGAGACTAGCCCTTTTTTAGGAAATATCTATATTAGATATATAGGAATCGATACTAAATATCAGGGCAAGGGAATAGGATTGCTTCTATATAAGCAGTTAATTAAAAAAGCTAAAAAAAATAATATAAGAAAAATTACTGCTTTAATTAACTTAGATAATCCTAATTCCATCAGGTTGCATGAAAAGGTTGGATTTATCCTTAGAGACAGAAAACAAGCAGATTTTTGTTTGTAAATTTATTTCAAGTTTATTTTTCTTTTGAGCTTTACATTTAACATTGTGCTTTAGCTTTCTTCTATAAGATTACAAATGGATGAAACAGATCCATTTGTCTAAATATTAGGTGAAAATATAGTTCTGCAGCAAATTTATCAACGATAACAGAAGTATTTTCTTTGTAAGTCCTTGGGTCAAGCGATTTGCGATAATTTTCCGTCATTTGCTTAATTGTTGAGATTTTTTGTAAATCTTTTTCGTTTTTTCTTTTCATAAATATTTGGAGGTTTGTTCTAAACGATTCGCCTTCGTCTGTAAGCTCATTGGCAATTTCTCCTAAAAGGGGCAGCATGTCATTAAAACCTGCTACGAAATTAGGGTGAACATAAGATTGATATCCATAAAAATTTAAAAGTTCGGGGGGGACATCTATTAGTCTTCCGCTCTTCCTATAAGCCTTATATAGGGGTGTATTTGGATGCATTTTTAAATTTGCAACAATATATGCACTTGAGCCTATGTCTTTTAATAATTTTACTTCTTCTCTGATGTTATCCTTAGTTTGCCAGTCTAAACCTATGATATAAGTTAACACAACATTAATTCCAGCAGCTTGTAATCGTTGATTTAATGCCTTAAGGTCTACTCCAGCATTTTTCTTATATCCTTGCAGGAGAGATTCAACTCCTATATTTACTGTGCTAAGACTAAGGTCTCCCATGGTAAGCTCATCAAGTCCGTATTTTTCTATAATCTTAGAAGATGTAGTTGTAACAAGATCGCATTTGAAAGGAAGATTACGACAAAGCCTAAGTACCTCTTTCCAAAGTTTTATATTTCCTAACCCTTGAGGTTCTGCAACGCTAACAATAAACTCATTACTCTTGGGTGCAATTTTTTCATGAGCTGAAATAATACTATCTTTTATTTCCTGTGCAGAAAATGGCGTAATGTATTCTTTTCCAAACTGGGCAGTCGAGGGGCAAAAATCACAGCCATTAATACATCCTAAACTGCTAATCAGTAGGGCATAATTTCCAGTTTTAGTTATTCCTCTATAATACGTTTCCGTATCAGATTGAACTGTTGTTATTTTGAGCGGGTCGTTTCTTGGCTGATCAACAATTGATCTAAGGTCGTGCACCTGACTTCCCCTTAAAGTAAAATCGGCTAATTGTGATGATTCATCAATGAGTGCCCCCGTAGATGCGGCTATTATTTTTACTTTTGGGTATTCTTCGCGAACATGCTTGGCTATTTCTCTAAATGTGCTATAGCCGCTTAAATGAGTTGAAATTACAAGATATTCAAATCTTTCGCTTTCTAATTCTTCCCTGGTTCGTTCTAGAGTAATTGGATCAGTTATGACCTTGCTTGGTCTGGAAATGTTATTACTCATCCATTGACCAGGAGCATTATACGGATGCCATGTGAACGAAAAGTTATCTTCTCCATGACATCTTGTCTGATTTATATACTCTTCAAGGAAACCAGGGTTATAATATCTCTCAAATCCTTTTTTTTGCAATCCTTCTAATCTTCCTATTGTGCTGGTCGTGTCGTATGTGGGGTCATGAGCTAGGGTAAAAAGAATTTCTTTACTCATAAATCAGGTTTTAAATCCGGTTGTGTAGATGGTGAGATCTCTCTTGAATTTCTCATATATGGGCTTAACGCTGTCGGAATTTGTATATTTCCATTTTCCAATTGATAATTTTCTAGAACCGCACTTAAAATTCTTGGAAGAGAGACAGATGTAACATGTAGGGTATGTACATAATTAGTTATGCCATTATGATCTTGATATGTTGCATCCATATACCGAGAAGAATAGTCAGAATGAGATGAGCAGCTTGCAACTTCCCACCATTCATCTGAGCCAGGAGCGAACACTTCATAGTCATAAGTTAAGTGATAGCTAAGTCCCATGCTTCCCGTGCAGAGCAAGACCTTTCTATAGGGTAATTCAAGCGATTTTAAAACTTCTTCCACGCTTTCTAATGCCCTTTCATGCTCTTTTCTCCAATCTTCATCGCGAGATGCAACGAAGATTTCCGTTTTTCCAAATTCATGTAGTCTTGTATATAATGTCATAGGTTCATCTTCTATTCTGAAAGATCTAGAATATCCAACTAAACGAAGAGGTGATTCTAGCTTGTTTCCAAACCGAGCATTTTTTAATAGGTTTGTTTGTTGAACTTCTATCGTCGGATTTAGATACAAATCGGTTCCCTCAATATGAAAACTCTTATCACCATAGAGAGGAAACGCACCAGTTGTAAACAGCGATCTCTCATTCACTAATGTTGGTGCCATTATTTCTTGGTAACCATTCTTTGCATGGGTATCAAGCATTAAATTAACCAAGGCTCTATCTAGTGAAGCTCCTGCGCCAAAAAGGAACGGAAATCCTTCGGCAGTTACGTTTAAATTCTGTTCCGGATTAAATATTCCTAGTTTTATTCCCAGATCAATGTACGTTTGAGTTTTTTTTCCGGGCTCAATATTCAATTTATCTGTTGTAAATACTACAACGTCTCCTTTTCTATTCTCTCCAGTAGGCACTTCAGGTGCAGCAACATTTGGAAGTCTTAAATATTTATCGACTAAGGTTAATACTGAATCTTGCTGTTGTATTCCATCTTGAAGATTTTCTAGGGTGGTGGTTCGAGCTACATCAGTTAGTTTTTGAGGATTGATAATTCCTTTTCTAGATAACTTTTCATAGGAATCAATGAACGCATCATATTCATCCCTCGCGAAACGACGAGACATTTCGCGGTGCATGAATGGTTTATTTTGCAATAGATCTATTTCTAACATATCTTTAATGAGATACTTTGCTAACTTGTAGTAAATCGCGTACATAGTACACTATTATGTTTTGAAAATCAAATGATTTTGGTAACAACAGTCCAGTTTGCATTCTACGCCTATTTGAGAGATAATCCTTCGATGAATAAATTTGTAAACTTCAGAGAGATATGTGGGTTAATTGGAGGTGTTGGTCCTTCTGCGACTAATTATCTTTTTGGTCTTATAATAAACATGAATAACGTAAGGAAAGACCAAGATCACATACCTCTTTTAATTTTTAACAATCCTCAAATTCCAGACAGAACTCAGCATTTAGTCTATGCGAAAAAAAGTCCTTTACCGGAACTAATTTTAACCGCAAAAGTTCTAAAAAAAGCTGGAGCTACTTTTCTTGCAATTCCATGCAATGCTGCTCATCCGTATATATTAGACATAGAAAGAGAAGTTGGGATAAAAGTTCTTAATATGGTTCCTCTAGTAGCGGAACATATCTTTAATTTGTACGGAAGAAATATTAAGATTGGAATTCTTGCGACAGACGGAACCATTAAGAGCAACATTTATCTCAATGAAATAGGTGCAGGGAAAGTTCTTATTCCTGATTCTCGGGGACAAAAAAATGTTATGGAGGCTATCTATGGCAAACGCGGCATAAAAGCTTCATTTTTAGATACTAATAATTTTGAGATACTGTATTCAGAGGCTAAAAGACTCATCGATAGGGGAGCTGATGTTGTTATTGAAGGTTGTACGGAAATCCCATTAGTTCTCAGTCAAGGTAAGTGCAACTTTCCTGTCATAGATCCTATGGAAATTCTTGCTAAAAAAATCATAGAAATAACAATTAATAGTAAAATTTAAGGAGTATATATATGCAATATAAGAGTATAGATAATTTGCCTTTAATAGAATGGATAGATCTCAAAACGGTAAGAGATAGTCGAAGGGCACTTCTTTGCACTACTGTTTCTGCTGAGAAACTATTTATTGATTTTTTAAAATCTTTTAATTTTGTAAAAAAAATATATATTGAATCTGCCGATGAATTAGTAGTAAATAAAATTATCAAAGATCGAAAAACAGACATAGAGGTGATATATGCTCTTGGGGGTGGAAAAGTTAATGACGTAGCAAGATACATTGCTTACAAATGGAAAATTGATATTATTTCTATTCCAACGATTCTATCTACGGATGCGTTTTTAGTAAACTGTACTGGGCTTAGGTCAAAAGGGTGCGTTAAATATATTCCTTCGAAAAAGGCAACTAAAGTTTTTTTAGATTTATCGATATTGAAAAAGTCTTCCCCAAGGTATCATTTGAGCGGCTGTGGAGATGTTCTTTCTATATACACTGCGTTATTTGATTGGAAATACACAATTAAAAAAAGAAAAGCAAAATCAGATGAAAAATATTCGCCATTTATGGAAGAAGTAGCAATGGCGATATTTAACGGGCTCCTGTTGGAAGCAGGCGAAATAAAAAGGTTGTCAAAGAAAGGTTTTACTGTAATAGTTAATTCTCTTGCCATGGAGGTACAGCTTTGTAACTTGTACGGCAACAGTCGACCGGAAGAAGGAGGAGAACATTTTTTTACGTATTGTATAGAAAATAAACTTCAAAATTTTTTACATGGTGAAATGGTTTCTTTTGGGGTACTTTTAACGTCATTTTTACAAAAGCAAAAATGGTTGGTTCTCAAGAATTTTATGGATGTGATTGGATTAAATTATAAACCTGACAATCTAAATAAGTCTATAGTATTAGAGACATTGAATGAGATGCAGGCATATGTTAGAATGCATAAACTTAGATATAGTATTTATAACGATTTCATTTTTGATGATAAAAAAAAACAAGTAGAAAAATTCTTAAATATTTTAGAGATTTTTTAATATAAAAAATATGAATGAGAAAGAACCTGTTAAAACAAAGTCAAACGAAGATTTTTTAGAAGGACTTCAGAGAAAAGAAACAGGAAGAGTCGTTTTAATGTATTCAGGAGGAGTAGATTGTACTGCAGCAGGTTTGTTACTTAGAGAGCAGGGACTTGATGTATTTCCTCTTTTCGTTGATTATGGTCAGTCCTCGTCGGAGGCAGAAAGAGTATTGGTTGAGAATGTTCCAGTAAGATTAGGGTTTAGACCAGCCCATATTGTAGAAACAGACATAATGAAACAATTGACAAAAAGTAAGTTACTTGGACAAGAAGCATTAAGCGATGATGATGCATGGGTGCCAGGCAGAAATACACTTTTCATGGTGATTGCAGGGATTTATGCAAAACAAATCGATGGAGATGGAATCGCTATAGGATATATGCTTGATGATAACTTTGTATTTGGTGACAATGACTATTTTCATCATAAAGGAATTGAACAAGTTTTATCTCACTCATTTCTTCAGCCAATGCAAGTTTTTTTACCAACGAGGTCAATGACCAAAAGAGAATTAATTCAAAAATTAACAAATGCAGGCTTTATCGACTTAACAGTTTCGTGTTGGAATGCAAAAGTGGAAAAAAATAAAATAATTTCATGTCATGAATGCGCAAATTGTCTTGAAAGAGAAAAAGGCATAAATGAATTGAAAAAAGAATGAAAATATTGATCTTAGTTGCTCACCCAGATGATGAAGTCATATTATGTGGTGCAACAATAAGTAAATTAGTTAAAAAAAATCATTCTGTTTTTGTTAGTTTCTATACTCAAAATTGCCAAGGATATTTTAATAAGGAAAGTCAGGAAGCTAGAAAAAAAAGAGCTATAGAAGAAGCTAAAAAGAGTGCAGAATATTTAGGTTTTGAATTAAATTTTCTGGGATTTCATGACATGGAAGTGGAAAAAAATAAAGGGATTTTAATTAAAAAAACCGTAAACGAGATAAGAAGATTATCTCCAGATGTTATCATCACACATTCTTTGCAAGACAAGCACATAGATCACAAAACTTTGGCTGAAATTGTTCCAGAAGCAAATTTTCAAAGCGGTTGTGAAGTATGTGGAGGGAAAAGGAAATGGTCTGCTGAGTTATTGTTGCAAGGAGAAATAAACTTGGAGATGACTATGCCCTTTGATTTTCAGGTAGTCTGCTCTGTTTCTTTTAATGATATTAAAAATAAGATTAATGCTTTCAGACTTTATAGCTCGGTTAAAGGAGAACATAAAACTAGCCAAATTTTAATAGAAAAAAGAGTAAGATCTGTAGCAGGAATTCGTGGAGCAACTATAGGGAAATCATACGGAGAAGCGTTTATTATGTCTAATTTTTCACCTTTAAATTCAAGAGCCCTAAAAATTGCCTCTATGATTATGTAAAAAATTTATGGATAAAATTCAAATATACAAAGTTAAAAATAATAATAAGAGTGATATCTATCGCAGTGGAGCTTGGATTGATGGTAGCAATATGAAAAAGCTAGAGGAGATGTTAAAAATGTATCTTAGAACTAAATACGTAGTGCTTACAAACAGCGGTACTTCTGCGTTACTTGCATCTTATTGGGTCCTCTCTAGAAATTATTCAAATTTAATAGTGGATCCCTATACTTTTCCAGCAACCTATCAGCCCGCAAGGCTTTTAAAGTACAATGTGAGCTTTAAAAAAACGATTTTCTTGGATAAGATTGAACAAAAAGACAAAAAGCAAACGCTATATACGATAACTCATTTATTCGGTCAACCGAATAAAATAATTTCTAGTTTTAAAACTAAGAATTTTATCGAAGATGCCTGTCAAAGTTTTGGCGCAGAGCGATTCGGAAAGAAGGTCGGTACTTTTGGGGCATTAGGATGTTTTAGCTTTTACCCGACTAAAACATTGCATACCTGTGGACATGGAGGAGCTGTTGTAACAGACAATGAAGATTATTACAAAATGTTAAAAGTCTTTGTGGAATCAGGAAGGCTTAAAGGTAATATTACAAATGAAATTAGTTTGAATCTTAGAATGGATGAGATTAAAGCAGAATTTTTATTAAACGAATTACGACATTACGATGAAAGAATGGATTATCAAAGGGAAATTGCTAAGGATTTCTCCTCATCAATTTCAGGTTCGCAGCCATTTTTGGAAGAGGATAGAAACGACAGGCATATTTATTCAACTTTTAACTTAATAATAGATAAAAGACATGCATTTAAAGAATATATGGATAATTTGGGAATTGAAACAGTTATTTACTATGGAAAAGAGGTACTACCAAGCTCTGAAAGAGATAAATATGTTAATATAACAGAAAAAATTGTGGCAATTCCTTGTCGTTGGAGTTTGACGAAAAATGAAATTGCAAGAATTAAAAAAGCTTTGAAAGGATTTTTCAAGTGAGAAAAATTTTGAAAATTGGTGATAAAATCTATGCACAAAGCTTGCAGTATTTTTCTCCATCATACTCTATTGGATTTCCCCAAAGAGAGCAATTTTTGCTTCAACACTGCAGAAATATGGAATTTAGTTTCTTCAGACACCAATCTATAGACGATATAAGGGACATTGTTAACGAAAGGAAGCGATTAAAGATATTCTTAAATTCCCACAAATTTGACTATTTAATGGTAGATAATCCTTTTAGTAGTTTAATAATTGATGAAAGTATCGTCATTCCTATAGTTTTTGATTGCATTGATTGGTATGACGAGATGTTCTTAAAAGAATTTGGAGTAAATAAAAAATATTATTTACTAAGATACGGTTATTTAGACTTACTTAAAAGAGCGTCTAAAGTTATTGCCCAGTCTCCCGTAATTCTTGAAGCCATGAAGTCTTGGGGTCTACAAACTAACAATTTCAGAATTATTTCAAATGGATATGATGCTTCATTTTTCTATCCATATTCAGTACAAAAAAGCTTGATGTTGCGAAATAAATTTGAAAAAAAATACAAAATTTCCTTAAAAGGGAAAAATGTAGTTATGTATTGTGGAAAGGTTGGCAAGTGGTACGACAACATAAAAATAATTGCAGAAGCAATAACGAATAACGACCTTTTTTTCATAGTTGGGGATGGACCGATTCTAGCTGAAATTCCGAATAAAGAAAATATTATTAAATGTGGGGCTGTTGAATTTTTGGAAGTGCCGGATTACATGAACATTGCAGACGTTTTTGTTTTTCCAGTCGAGATAGATTGTAGCCCAATTGTTATTAGTGAATATTTAGCTATTGGTAAGCCGATAGTAATGGGAAAAGGCAGAATGGAATGGTTATTAAAAGATGGAAAATCAGGAAGAATGGTTGAGAATAATGTTTTCTCTTGGAGACATGGAATAGAAGATGCGATAAAGATGAAAAATTCTTGTAAAAAAAACAACTTACGAATATCTAAAGAGCTTTCGTGGCAGAAACTTTCTAAGCGCTTATCAGATTTTTTAGAAAAATAAATAATATGAATATTGCAATAGTAGGATATGGGAAAATGGGAAAATTATATGATTCCCTCTTGAAGGCTAAATTCATAATTGATCTAAATCCAGTTTTAAACAAGATTTATTTTAGTTCGGTTGAAGAATTCATTGCCTACAGACAACATGTAGACTTAGTGATCGTTGCTACTCCTATTCAGGATCATTTCGCAGTGGCTAAGAAACTTTTAGAAAACAAGTATAATGTCTTATGCGAAAAACCAATCTGTTTTTCTTCTAATGAAGCTAAGGTTTTAGAGAGATTGGCTGAAAAAAATAACTTAATCCTTTATCAATCTACGTTAGAGCGATATAATCCATTAATTAAATATTTCCAAAAAAACATAAATAAAGAAGAAATTGATGAAATCACAAGCTATAGGTTCGGATTAGTCCCAAATAGGAGTTTTTCTATGAATCCAAGATTTGATTTAGGAATTCACGATGTGGATTTATGGTTCTACTTATTTAAAGGACTTGTCTCATGGAAAATAAATGTTGGGTATGGAAAAATTAGAAGAGAAATAGTTGTTCGGATGAAAGATAAAAGTATTTTGAAATTAGATCTTTTGGAGAAAGTTTTGCAACATGATTCATTAATTTTAGATTTTTCTAAAGCTCCCACTAATAATCCTATCCTTGAAATGATACTTGATTTAAGGTATAAACAACAAAAAATGAATGAAAGATGGAGCGATGAGGTAAAAATTTTGGAAAGTTCAATGGGGAATAGCATTACCTTAAATAAAAACTATTACAGTTATCAATAAATATGGTAGAACGAAAAAATGGCGGCATATCAAGTATTACAGCAGTTAGAGGGTCAACTATAAGTGGAGAAATTTTAACTCGATTGGACATATTAGGGATAAAACCTAATGAAAAATTAGGTCAACATTTCCTGATAGATAGTCCTTCGATAGATTTATTAGTGGAGAGCGTTGGGTCTGGTAATACTGTTCTGGAGATAGGAGCAGGCTTAGGACAACTAACAGAATCTCTAGCAAGCAAAGCAACAAGGGTTGTAGCAGTCGAGATAGATCGTCGGTTTGAACCAATTCTGAGTGAACTCTCGAAAAGATTTCAGAATTTGCAAGTGGTATATGGTGATGCGGTTTCATTAAGACTAGAGGATTACATTGTAGATAAAAAAGGAGATAAAAACGCTCAGATTATTGCAAGTCTTCCATATCACATAATAGAACCTTTTATGCGAAAGGTTACAAATCTTCCGATAGAGTCGGCGACTATGGTGGTAGGAAAACGATTGGCAGATGCAATCCAAGCTAGAAATGAGGATAGTATAAATTTTGGGAGACTATCTCTTTTGACTCAGACTTTTTTTGACGTTCAGCTATTGTCAAACTTAAGTAGAGATAAATTTTACCCTCCTCCAAGAACGGAATCTGCGATTATAAAGCTCGTTCCAAAAGAAGAGCAGGAGTTTAGAGCAAATAGGAGAGATTTTCTGCTGAGAAAGTTATTCAATACATCAAGGAAAAGTCCACTAGTGGGGAATGTTCTTAAAGAAGCGCTTGAGGAGTTTGCTTTTTCTCATAGTAACGGCACTCTTTCAAAGAGAGAGAGCAACCAAAGAGACAGAAGGTCCCTTAGGGTTGATTTAAAACAGGCAAGACAAGAATATAATATTTTTGGAGGTCTTCCGATTGTTCCGAAACATTCTACATCAATGACAGATAGGGATCATTTAATACGAGCAGGTGAAAGAGCGATTATCGATAGCATGGGGGTACCAGAGGATATTCTTGGAAAACCTTTCGATAGGCTCAATAATGATGAACTACGAATTCTCTCTAAAGCATTAAGGAATTAAATGTTCACAGACTATTGTTCTCGGATGAGGATGAATAACATGTGACGATGTAAAATAATCCCCTCTTTTCTTCTTCTTGGTTTTTATAAAGATTTAAATATTTTTTTGTACCCTGAGAGAGACTCGAACTCTCACGTCCTTACGGACACTAGCTCCTGAAGCTAGCCTGTCTGCCAATTCCAGCATCAGGGCAAAACTTATCTGTTAATTTTATCAGAGGCCGCAAGGCTTGACAAGCAAGTTAGGGTTTGATATTAAAATAACGTGATTATTGTAACGGGAACAATTGCCTACGACTACATAATGGATTTTCCGGGAAAATTCGGAGACCACATAATGGCAGATAAAATCCACAAGTTAAATGTTTCTTTTAACGTAAATAAATTCGAAAGACGCTGCGGGGGAGTAGCCGGAAATATTTCCTACAATCTTGGACTTTTAGATACTCATCACACGCTTTTTTCTTATGCCGGCAAGGACTTTGAAGAATATAAAAAACATTTGAAAAAAACTGGAATTAATACAAAAAACGTCTTAATTGATCATAAGCTCAATTCAGCAACAGGATTTGTAATGGCAGACAAAAACCACAATCAGATATGGGGGTATTTTTTAGGAGCAAGCTTAAAGAACACGAATCTTCCTATTAAAACAATAGTCAAGAAAGGAGATTTTGTGTTTGCAGGACCAACGGGCACAAAAGCAACGATGAGCACGGTAAGAAAATGTGTAAAATTAGGAACTAATTTTATGTTTGATCCGGGATTCATAATTACAGACACAAAAGACAGCGATCTCGAATATGGCGTAAGACATGCAAGCATTATCTTCGGAAATGACTACGAAATAACGTTAGTTAAAAGACGCGTAAAAAATTGGAAATCATTATTCAAAAATAAAATAATAGTCACGACTTTAGGTGCAAAAGGTTCTCAAATTGAATCAAACGATGGGCTAATTAAGATTAGACCGGTTAAGTCTAAAAAGGTCGTAGATCCCACAGGAGCAGGGGACGCATGGAGAGCGGGATTTCTTGCCGGATACGAACGGGGGTTTAATCTTAAAACTTGCGGGCAAATGGGTTCAGTAGTGTCAACTTATGCCGTGGAAAATTACGGAACTCAAGAGCATTTTTTTACCCTTACCCAATTTAAAAATAGGTATAGGCAAAATTACCACTCTATGCTAAACTTGTAAATCCAATGGTAAAAAAATACGACGTTAAAGATTTAAGTTTGGCAAAAGAAGGAAAGCTTAAAATAGAATGGGCAGCTCAGCAAATGCCGGTTTTAAAAAACATAAAGGACCGTTTTGCCAAAGAAAAAACCTTTAAAGAGCTTACAATTGCCGCATGTCTTCATATAACCAGCGAAACAGCGAATCTATTAATTGCTTTAAAAGTCGCAGGTGCAAACATCGTTTGCAATGCTTCAAACCCTCTATCTACTCAGGATTCCGTTGCCGCTTCCTTAGTAAAAGACTTTAACATTCCCACCTTTGCTATTAAAGGAGAGGATAGTAAAACTTACTATCGCCATTTAAATGCTGTTTTAGACTACAATCCCCAGATTACTATGGATGATGGAGCAGATTTGGTACACATGCTTCACACTAAAAGACAAGCTCAGATTAAAGATATTTTAGGCTCATCCGAAGAAACTACGACGGGCGTTATTAGACTTAAGGCAATGGAGCAAGAAAAAGCTTTAAAACTTCCGGTTATTGCAGTTAATGACTCCGACACTAAGCATCTGTTTGATAACAGATACGGCACAGGGCAGTCTACAATCGATGGCGTAATCAGAGCAACCAATTTACTACTTGCCGGGAAAACTCTTGTTGTAGCAGGCTATGGCTGGTGCAGTAAGGGGATTGCGATGCGCGCCAAAGGAATGGGGTCAAACGTAATAGTAACCGAGGTGGACAATGTAAAAGCTTTGGAAGCTGCTATGGACGGTTTTAAAGTAATGAAAATGAAAGATGCAGCCAAAATAGGGGACATTTTTATAAGTGCAACAGGAGATAAACACGTAATCGATTTACCGGCAATGAAATTAATGAAAGATGGCGCGGTAGCTGCAAATTCCGGACATTTTGATATTGAAATTGACATGACCGGACTTGAGAAAATAAAAAAAGGCAAAAAAAGAATTAGGGAATCCTTAGATGAATATATAATGCCTTCGGGCAAAAAACTTTATGTATTAGGGGAGGGGAGACTGGTTAATTTAGCTGCAGCAGAGGGACACCCCGCAGAAGTTATGGATATGTCTTTTGCAAATCAAGCTCTAGCTGCAGAATATTTTGTTAAAAATAAAGGGAAACTGGAAAACAAGGTTTATGTTTTACCTAAAAAGCTGGATCAGGAAGTTGCCAAGCTTAAACTAAAAGCAATGGGAATTTCTATTGATATTTTAACCCCTGAACAAAAAAGATATTTATCCTCATGGAACGAAGGAACAAAATAGTTATTAGTTATTAGTTAGCTCAGCGGAGTAACCGGCGGTTTTGATCGTTTTGATAACATCCTTGTCACTTAATTTCGAAGAATCATATTCCACTTCTACCATACCTTTGGCAAAATTGGTTGAGGCGGATTTTACACCTTCCGTATCTTCCAATTCACCATCTATATTTATTGCGCAACTTATGCAGTGCATTCCGTCAATTTTAAAGCTCTTCTTAACCATATTATCTTCTAGCCTCCGACCGCCAGGGGTTGGCGCACAAAAAATTAGAGCACGTGAATTACTCCACGATACATTCCCATGCTGCACATAAAAGCAATATCAGTCTTCTCATTTGGAGTCTTAAATGTTACCGTATCCGTTTGACCGGTAGAAACTACTTTTTGAACACCGAGGGAAGGAATTGTAAATGCCTGAGCACAACCACTACCACCATCATTTTTAAGATGAAGAGTTATATTTGTACCTGCTTTGGCAGTTAACTCGTTAGGAGTGTATCCCGCCGAGCTTATTTCTATGTTTAAATTTGTTGTAGACTGTGCATTTGCAACGAATGGCTCGGGAGCACCGTCACAAAAACTAACCGAACACCACACACCATTTACAAAATTTTCAACTGTATATTTACTACCGGTTAGAGCTATTGAATTATTTAAGTTAAAAATTGCCAAAATTATAATTGCAAAAGCCAAAACCCTCATAAATTTTCTTTGAAAGATATCCCCAAGTTTGGTAGCAAAGAAACCTAAAAGAAAAAAGACAGGAGATGTTCCAAGTACGAAAGCAAAAAGAATTGCCGCACCTGTAACCGCACTTCCCGAAGCAATAGCGAATGCCATTATAGCCTGCGTTGTTCCGCAAGGAATAAAAATTGTAAAAGCTCCCAGAATTGCCGGTGCAAAAATATCTTGACTCTTAGATTCCTTGCGGATTAGACGGGTTAAAAATTTTGGTGGCTGAATTATAAAATACCTAAATATTGGGTGTACGTTAAGAATACTTAGCGAACTGCCAATCATAAATACCGCAACCACAACCTGCATTGCAATTTTTAGTGTAAGAGATAATTGAAAAAGCGACCCAAACCATCCCAAAAGTAACCCTAATACGGTATATACTGCAAGTTTTGCAATTAAAAAAGCAAGAATTGGTAAAGCATTTCCTTTAGCAGCTTTTTCTTTAAGATGTTCTTCTTCGCGCTGAGCAATTGTTGCTGCAAGCAGTCCTCCTTGAACGGCTGCGCAACTTAATCCACCTGCTAAAAGTCCTGTTATAAAAACCGTTATTAATTGATTCATATTTTTGCCCCTTTTAATCTTAAAGAATTTGTAACGACCGATATTGAGCTCATCGCCATTGCGGCAGATGCAAAAATAGGATTAAGGAGTATATGAAACAGGGGATAAAGAGCACCCATCGCAACAGGAATAAGAATTATGTTATATCCAAAAGCCCAGAATAAATTCATTTTTATAGTAGACATAATCCGCTTAGAAAGTTTAACAGATTTTGCAATTGTCCGCAAATCCGTATTAACAAGTGTAATATCGGCTGCTTCTATTGCAACGTCCGTGCCTGTTCCCATAGAAATTCCGATATCTGCAGCCGCTAAAGCAGGTGCATCGTTTATTCCGTCTCCAACCATACCGACAATTTTTCCTTCGGCTTGAATTTTACGAACTTCCGCTTCCTTATCTTGTGGCAAGACTTCCGCTATAACCCGATCTATTCCAATTTGTCCAGCAATTGCATCTGCAGTTCTTTGATTGTCTCCGGTAACCATTACAACCTCTATTCCAAGTTTTTCTAAGGCTTCGACCCCCTCTTTTGCAGTATCTTTAATTAGATCTGCAACTGCGATAAGTCCTCCCAATTTTCTATCAATACCTAACATCATCACAGTCTTACCCTCTTTTTCAAGTAATTGAATCTGATTTTCAGCAATATTAACATCAATTTTTTCTCTTAGCATTAACCTTCTATTTCCAAAGAAAATATTTTGACTATTAATAATTCCTTCAATTCCGTGTCCCGATATTGCTTTAAAACTTTTTATTTCCGAAAGTTCTATTTTTTCTTCAGCCACTCTTTTCAAAATTGCTTCTGCTAAAGAATGTTCCGATCCTTTTTCCAAAGAAGCTGCTAAAGCCAATACATTTTCTTTTGAATATTTATTAAGAGGAACTAAATCTGTTACTTCGGGTTTTCCTTTAGTCAAAGTTCCGGTTTTATCAAAAATAATCGTATTTATTTTATGAGCGGTTTCCAGACTCTCGGCATTTTTAATTAAAATACCGTTTTCCGCACCTTTACCTGTTCCTACCATTATTGCAGTTGGAGTAGCCAGTCCCATGGCACACGGACAAGCGATAATTAAAACCGCAACCGTATTTAAGAGCGCTTTTAAAAGAACCGGGGAGGGACCAAAATCAAACCAAACTACAAAAGTTGTAATTGCAAGCATAATAACTATTGGCACAAAATAAGCAGAAATTGTATCTGCCAAACGCTGAATCGGCGCTTTGCTTCCTTGAGCTTCCTGAACAAGCTTTACGATTTGACTAAGCATTGTATCCTGACCAACTTTACTGGCTTTAAATAAAAACGAACCGGATTTATTTATAGTTGAACCGATTACACTGTCTCCTTTTTCTTTATCAACAGGCATGCTTTCTCCCGTAACCATTGCTTCATCCACTGATGATTCTCCCTCTGTAATTACTCCATCTACGGGAATTTTTTCTCCCGGTCGTACCCTTAAAATATCTCCAATTTGAACTTGCTCAACAGGGACATCCATTTCCTTCCCGTCTCTTAATACACGTGCCGTTTTTGCGGCAAGACCAATTAATTTTTTTATTGCTTCGCTTGTTTTTCCTTTTGCTCTAGCTTCTAAATATCTGCCCAAAAGAATAAGCCCAATAACAATTGTAGAGACATCAAAATATGGCATTGTTTCAAGTCCTGACTTAGCAATAAATTCCGGGAATATAGTAACAACTGCGGAATAGAAAAAAGCAACCGAAGTTCCCAACGCAACCAACGTATCCATGTTGGCAGTTCTATTTTTTAATGCAGGAATTGCCGCCTTATAAAAAGAAAATCCTGCCCAAAATTGTATTGGGATTGCAATTATAAATTGAACTAAGTAGTTTTGAAGAAGGGCAGGGGAGTAATTTACAAGCCCGGGAAAACTTCCCCAGACAATTAAGGCACCAAAAAACAAACTAAAAAAAGCTTTAAATTTTAACGAATCTAATTCTTTAGATTTTGATATTTTTTCTTTTTCCGTATCTTTTTCAATTACCAAAGCCTTATAGCCTGCGTTTGCAACAACAGAAAAAATAATATCATTTGAAACAAGTTGGGGATCAAAATTAACCGATGCTGTTTCGGTTGCAATATTCACATTTGCATCAATAATCCCTTCTGTTTTTTTAAGCGCCCGTTCAATTACACCTACACACGAAGCGCAATGCATTCCTTTTATTGAAAAAATTTTATTTAAATTTACCATTATTTAACAATTACCTTTCCATGAAACATATTCATTCCGCATCTAAATGAGTATTCTCCTTTTTTAGAAGGATTTAATTCAATAGTTACTCTTTTATTTAAAGGAAGATATCTTTTTATTTTAAAATCAGGAAATATAACTTCCTCAAGACAACTGTTGGAATCTTTTCTTAAAAAGTTAATTATAATTTTTTTATTTACTTCCAGAGAAATTAAAGAAGGGGAATATCCACCATCAACAATAATGTCAATAGATCCATTTGCCTTAATTTCCTTTTCTTTTTTAAATAAAAAAAACCAGTATGTAAAAACGATGCCAAAAGCACCTATAATTGTGACAATTACTTTATCCATTTATTTTTTTGGGTTATTTATTTTCTGATACAAATACACTGCTAGAAGTACAAGTACAATCCAAACAGTTGCTCCAATCAGAACGTGAAATAATCCAAAATAAGAAGAACCATAGGCTCCTTCCATCATATCTGAAAAACCATATCCCATCATAGAATACACACCTCCTTTATTCATAAGTCTATTATTAGAGTAGCATCCACTCTGTCTTTTTCCTATTGCAATATGATACTCATTTTCATCCGCATTCATTCTTGATTGCATCATTTTGTCCATATACAAATGGTTTTCAGAACTTCCTGCCATTTGCCCCATAAAATACTCTCCAAGTTTTTCAAAATTCTCATCATCTAAGGAATCACAACTTATTTTTTTATTCTTTAAATTATTATAAATCTCTTTTCCTAAGCTTTCTTCTTGCTTAGTTTTTGCAATTTCATCAGCAGTTATTTCTTCATTGCCATTTGAGTTTAAACCATCTATCATCTGTGCACTTACAAAAGATAGAGGATGTGTTACAAAAATTACTGCCAATTCCAACATTAATATAATCAAATATTTTTTCATAATTATTTTGTTTTCTTAATTACACTCATTACTTCTGAAATTGCCTGCTTTTGTTCACCGCGTTTTATGGCATCTGATACACAAGTTAAAAGATGATTCTCCATAATAAGATTGTCAGCTTTTTTTAAGGCGCTTTGAACTGCTTGAGACTGATGAACTATATTTATACAATACTCGTTTTCTTCTGCCATTTTAACTACTTTTTCCATATGACCTTTAGCAATTTTGAGTCTATGAATTATTCTTTCTTTTTGATCTTTAGGTTTATACATAATAATCTCCCCCTAGGGGATAAGATACTCTAATTTAGCGTACTTATCAAGTCTACATCTTTTTAAAAAGAAGATAAATAAATAAAACAAGGATTGCTAAAAAGGAAATGTTTATAAAAACATTGTTACCAAATAGGTTTGCCGCATAATCTGCCGAATCTTGAATTGTTTTTGTAAAATTTTCACTTTTTACCATTGAAAATTTACCTTGATAATTTAAAACTATAGTAAATACACCTGTCACAAAAAATATCGCAGCTGCTATTAAGTTTGCAAGTAGAATTGTATACGTTTTTCCAAAAAGCTTTATAAAAAATACTGGCTTTCTTAAGGATTTAATTTTATCTATCTTTCCGTTTAAGAATAATGAAATTAGTAAAAGAGGTGTAATCATTCCCAAAACATAGGCTATGCCTATTAATGTTGCACCAAAAAAAGTTGGGGATAGAAAAGCAAAAGTTAAGATTCCAACTAAAACAGGCGCACAACACGCACTGGTTATTCCAGAGAATATTCCAAGTATGAAAACCGATAATGTATCGACTTTACCTTCTTTTTGTTTTCTTGTAATGCCTGGCATTGGCATCTTAATTCCTAGAAATGTAATTATAGAAACCAATATAAGCATTATTCCACCAAGGTAATACACACTATCATGAAATCTAAAAAGATATTTTGAAATAAGTGAAATTCCTATTACAGCAGGAAATAGCGTTACAAAAATTCCAAGACCATAAATAAGAGTCATTAAGAGTACTTTTTCTTTTTCCTTAAAAACGCTTCCTAAATAAGCAGGAAGGAGAAAACTAATGCAGCAAGGGGCAAAAAGTGCGACTATTCCTGCAAAAAAGGCAGCTATAAGCGATGTTTGAAATAATACTGTTTCCATACCTATGCTCCGCAGCTACCTCTGGATTTTTGACCCGGCCAGGAAAGACCTTCCGCTTCTTTTGCTATGACTGCATACCCTTGACCACTTGAGAATGTCTTTGATAATAGCTCTTTAGATGAAATCTTAGTGTAGTCACGCCCAGCTTTTTCAAAATGATAAGCAATATCAAAATATGTTTGCGGGAACCATAATGCATTAAATTTTAAAGCCGTATCGTAAATTTGTTCTTTAGAATAATTTTGAGAAACCATAAGCTCAATTAAAGCAAGCATTGCCATACCGTGATTACAATCAGGAAAAGCAGTTGAATTACCACAGCACGGTCTATAAACATTTCCTGCAATTTCCTCAACCAGTTTTTGCTGTTTATCATCTAATTTAAAATAGGTATTTTTGCTGTAATAACTCATTGCATCGCTTACTCCAAGCGTATACCCACCAGTAGAGGCAAAGTTTGCTGGATTATTGTCACTAGCTGTTTGCATATCACCTTTATCTAAAATGTCATTTTTATTTGCAAGACCAAGTCCCCAAAGAACATTTAGCCAGAAATGAGCATTGCCTTCATTAAGTTCAATTTTTTGATTACTTCCATCTAAGTATTTTTCTACATCAGAAGGCATAGTATCTGAACCAGTTAAAGATTGTGCAAGTTTTGTTTTATCAATTACTCCATCTTCAACTAATTTTTTCCCCAAATCTCCCCAGGAAATACTAAAACTGTATCCTTTATCTGAAATTACTTTTTTCTCAAGCACTAATAGATCAGAATCATTTTGAGCTGTCTTTTCAGCAGATTCAGATGACACATTATTTGTACTAACTTTTCCTTTTGCATTATTTGATAGCTGATTTGTAAGTGCTCCTAATAAAAATGTTGCAAATAATAACAACACTAATAATAATGAGTTTATGTTTCCAGTCTTTGTTTTAACTCTTCTACGAATCTGTTCTTTCATTTAACTACTTCTCCTTCAAAATTAAATTCTACATAGGGATGATCAGTGTCATTTGTTTCGATACTTACTGTTCTTGAAATTGGACCAACGCCTTGCGGTCCATGATATTGTGCATCAAATTCCGCAACTATCTCAGCACTTTCACCTGGTTTTAAAATACCTTTCCAATCAGATGGCTGAGACATTCCCTTCATACCAAAACGTTCACTATTGTCATTGCTACTTTTAAATAAAACTTTTGTACAAGCACAAGATGTGCTTAAGTTAGCAATTTCTAAGTCTTTTGTGCCAATATTTTTAATAGGGAATGAATGAGGCACTACTCCTTTGTCATAAATTATATTCCCAAGATTTTTCGAACTATGATCTATTTGAATTTTTGCCCCAAGAGTTTTTTCAATTACTGCTTTTGAAGATCCATTTCCAGCAAACACTATTGCAAATCCAACTACTGCTACGATAAAAATAATAATACTTATAATAAATTTCTTATTCATTATTAGCTCCCCCAGGGGGGGATATAAAAAGTCTAGCATAGGCTAGGGGATTTATGTCAATAGGCAATTTTGCTATAGGATAGAATCTATGTTTTTGATTTTTTTGTAAAGGGTGATATAATTTATTTTGCAAAAGCCGAGATAGCCAAGGTGGTCAAGGCGCCTGTCTGAAGAACAGGTTATTTCAGTTCGACTCTGGATCTCGGCACACTTCGGCTCGCTTTATATCACAATAGATTGCTTCGTCAAAGAGCACTTCAGTAGTGCACGCACTGATATAATAAAATAAGAATAGTAGTCATGTCGTAGCACTCTTCTTTGAAGAGAAACAAAAAGAAGTAAGCGAATGACGTGACATATAAACATATGTTCTACATCTATATTCTTCAAAGCAAACTTGATAATAAACTTTATACAGGCTTTACGGGAAATTTAAAGAAAAGATTATCTGAGCATAATGGCGGGGAAGTTATTTCAACTAAGAATCGAAGACCTCTTGAGCTAATTTATTACGAAGCTTACAAAGAGAAAAGCAATGCTTTAAAAAGAGAAAAATTTCTAAAAACAACAAAAGGAAAATTGCAATTGAGAAAACAGATATCAATATAAGTTAAACTAAGTCATTTTTTTCTCTATGCTATAATTCCGATTAAATGAAAGAAGATTCAATTGAATACATACAACAAGTCGGACTTTTAAGCGAAGAAGCTTCGAAGATTTATAGAATGAAGCCCGATGGACCAAGTAGGGGGCTAAGAAAAGACTGGAAGCTGGCCTACGATATCGCTGACAAAACGCAGAAGCAGAAATTAACTGAAATTCGGCACTGCATCAGAAGAGGAGAGCGAGTAAGAGAAACAAACCCGTCACTTTTTGAGACAATTGCTGTAGTATTTGAAGTAATTCCAGATATCGCAGCCCGAAATTTTTTGTCTGACGTAGCAATCAGTTGCGCAGATTCCTTCCAAACCCCGGAAGAAAATGCTGATGAAGTTATCGCAACGGCAATGGGTACTTTAGATTGCCTAATAGAAAGAGAGGGAAGCTTTAGTACTGCTAGTGGAAAGTTGTCTAGTGTAACTCTCGAATCTGTAATCACTGCTGTTTTAGAAGGAGCAATAAAAATTCCCACCCCGCATAGACCTTAGATCTAATTATCAACTTTTCGAACTTCCAATTTTTTTCCTTTTTTTAACACCTATTAATTAATTTTTAATCCAGTGCATTTATCGTTTGACTCCTTCTAGAAAGGTGGTATGTACACTTAAATATCCGACACTTGGTATTGTTTCAGAAATTCATTAGGAGTCATCATGTTTAAACTCATATGCGGTCTCTTGTTATGATAATACATCAAATAATCACTTAATTCTTTCTCTAGGCTAGAGATATCATTTTGCTTGTATTTACTCCAACCTAAACATTCTTTTCTAAGTGATCTGTTAAAACTTTCGATATATGACTGTTCATTTTTCTTGTATGGTCTAGCTACTCTAAATCTATCCGCATATTTAAAGACATTTAATCTGAATTCAGTTTTAAATTCAGATCCTCCGTCGGTTTGTAGTAGCTTGGCATGATTAAATCTATTGTTAAAAGAAATGATTAGAAAATCTAACCCATCTTTCGCAGTAAGAGATGCATATAATTTAACCGACACCTCTTTAGTAAATATATCTACACCAGTAAAGGC
>PFRF01000030.1 GCA_002788395.1 Candidatus Levybacteria bacterium CG_4_9_14_0_2_um_filter_35_21
ATAACTTTTCTAATCCTGATATTTTGAGGAGTAACTTCAACGAGTTCATCGTCTGCGATAAACTCAAGAGCGTCTTCAAGACCCATTACCCTTGGAGTTTTAAAGTGGACGGATGTTCCTTCACCCTGTGATCGCATATTGGTAAGCTGCTTTGTTTTACATATATTTATTTCTAAATCATCATTTCTGGCATTTTGCCCAATTACTTGTCCTTTATATACATATACTCCCGGACTGATAAATAGCGTTCCTCTGTCTTGCATATTAACAAGTCCGTACAAGTTTGTTACTCCGTTTTCGAATGCAACTAAAGATCCCTGTTCTCTTTCATGAAAATATCCATTATCGTTGGCGAAACGATAGAAGCTGGTATTTATAATTCCTCTTCCACGACTATCTGTAACAAATTCTGATCTATAGCCAAAAAGCCCGCGTGTTGAAATAATAAACTCCATATATGTTATTCCATTTTCCGTGTTCATATCCTGAAGTTCTCCTCGTCTTGCACCAAGCTTTTGCATGACAATTCCGCTATATTTTTCCGGAACTTCAACAAAAACTCTTTCATATGGCGTTACTTTCTTTCCGTTAATTATTTTATCTATAACCTGTGGACGCCCAACTTGAAATTCATACCCTTCACGGCGCATTCTTTCAATTAATATAGCTATATGCAGCTCTCCTCTGCCCGAAACAATCCACCCCCCGGTCTGATCATTTTCCACTCTAAGTGCCATATCTGTTTCAAGTTCTTTATAAAGCCTGTCCTGAATTTGACTTGACGTTTTATATTCTCCTTCTTTACCGGCAAAAGGGGAATTATTTACCATAAACGAGACTCTAATTGTCGGCTCTTCGATATCTAAAAGAGGAAGAGCAATGGGGATATTTATATCTGCTATTGTTTCACCTATAACCGGTTCAGAAACTCCTGCAATAGCCACGATATCTCCCGTAGATGCTTCCCGCACTTCTACCTTATCTAAGCCCACAAAGGTCATAAGCGAAGTAACCTTACATTTGTTTATTTGACCGTCTCGTGTTATTTGAGCGATATCCTGACCATTTGTAATTTTTCCGTTACGAATTCTCCCAATCGCAATTCTTCCTTTGTGCGTATCTCTGGACAATGTAGTTATCAATATTTGAAGTGGATCATTTTCATTTCCCGACGGAGCCGGAATTTGTTCCAAAATCACATTAAACACGGGCGTTATGTTAACCATCTCATCTAAATTTTCCGTTAAACCGGCTTTTCCACTCTTACCAGATGCATAAATAATCGGAAAATCTGCCGCATTATCATCTGCTCCGAGCTCCAAAAATAAATCCAATGTTTTATCTAAAACATAGTTAATTCGGGCATCAGGTTTATCAATTTTATTTATAATAACAATTATTTTTTGCTTTAGCTCTAAAGCTTTTTTTAACACAAAACGCGTTTGCGGCATTGGACCTTCTTTGGCATCAATTAGAAGAAGACAGCCATCTGCCATTTTTAAGACCCTTTCTACTTCTCCTCCAAAATCCGCATGACCTGGCGTATCGATAATATTTATTTTCGTACCATTCCAATCAACAGAGGCGTTTTTAGAAAAAATAGTTATGCCCCGCTCTTGCTCAAGCTCATTACTATCCATAATAAGCGTATTTGCAGTATCTTTGTGCATTTTTGTTTTTGATTGCTTTAACAACGCATCGACCAAAGTTGTCTTACCATGATCTACGTGAGCAATTATCGCGACGTTTCTAACGTTAATCATAAAAAAACCGCGCTTCTCCGCGGCTAACGTATTATAGCAGAATAATTATAATTTAGCTAAAAATTTTAAAAAATATATTTTAAGTCTGCTATAATTTTAAAAGAAAGATTTTTATATCTCATTCGACCGGTTTTGATTATAAAAATAAACTATATTTACCTTTAAGAAACTCTTCTCTTAATAAGAAATATGATTTTTTTTTGCCTCACGAAAAGCAATTTTTAAATATTAAGAGCGTTATCGAAGAATCTGATCTTGTAATTGTTGAGGCAACATACCCCTCTACAGGGCAGGGGATCGAACTTGTCTGGGCATATGAAGCAAAAATTCCTATTATTTGCGTTTATAAAATAACAACTAAAATCTCTGATTCTCTTAGAATTGTAACCGATAAATTTACTGAATACGAAAATACGGAAGACTTATTACGTAAATTGGCTATAATTTTAATAAAATTCAAAGAATAAGTTTCTAAAATTACGAAATATCAAATTCGTCATGAATTTCTGAATTTTCAATTGTTTCCAAACGCGTTAAAACAGTAATGTTAAAAACGCTTTGCTCAATATCTTTCTCCATATCCTTAACTAATTGATGAGATTTTTGCATACTCCATTTTTCCGGTACAAGTACATGAACCGACATAAATTTTTTGGTCGCAGCCTGCCTTGTTCTAAGAGAATGAAACTTAATATTTTTATTTGAATACTTCTCCAAAATCTGTTTAATATTTGCAACGTCTTTTTTATCTATTGCCGTATCCATAAATCCAAGTGAAGAACGTTTAATTAGAACATACCCCGTATAAATAATGTTCGCTGCAACAAGAAGTGCCACTATTGGATCAAGAATATTAATTTGAGTTATTGCAACGATGATTACTCCAAGGATAACTCCTCCCGATGTCCACACATCTGTAAATAAATGGTGTGCATCAGCCTCCAACACTATTGAATTGTGTTCTTTTCCTGCCTTAAGAAGTTTAATGCCAACTACAAGATTAACTCCCGCAGCCAAAAACGATATTAATATACCAAGAAAGGCTTGTTCTATTGGTTGCGGATGTATTAAACGCAAAATCGCAGTGTAACCTATGGTTATAGCAGCAAGGAATATAAGAATTCCCTCTATAATGCTTGAAAAATATTCCGCCTTAAAATGACCATATGTATGATCTTCATCCGGTGGTTTTTGGGAAATTTTTATCGCAAACAGAGCAACAACTGCCGCTACAAGATTAATAACGGACTCAAGAGCATCGGATAAAAGACCTACCGACCCTGTTAAAAAAAAGGCTGCAGTCTTTAATGATATTGTTATTATTGCCGCCGCAATTGAAACCCAAACAAAATATGAAAGGGATTTACTCTTCATTGAGTTATTATACTAGTATTTTAAACCTTCTGCTATAATGTCAGGGTGAATTTACCCGAAGCAGAAATTATGTCTGTAACCGAAGATATTGCAAAGCTACGCAATGCTACTAAAAGTTTTGACGGAATAAATGAACGTAACCGCTGGGGATTTTATGGTTCGGAGATAGAAAGCTATATCTCCAGCTTTTCTACAGTTTTACCCGTAGATTTATTGGAATTTTTCAGAGAAAAACAAAGTCCGGTAATAATTGATCTAATGGCACATACAGGATCCATTCGAAATCTTTGTAATAGAACGGGAATAGTTCCTAAAATTGCCGTTTCGGTATCTCTCCAGGACCAAAGAACAAAAGGGGAAAAAGATGCAGATGCTAACCTTAATATTTATCAGTTAGCAGGAAATTTACTTAATTTTGAAACATGGAGAAAACTTTCAGCAATGTTATCCGAACAAAAAGCAGATTTAATCATGGAAAGGGCAGTACTCGGGCTTATTCATATACCCGGAAGCAAAAAATTTTACAATTTGGCGCTTCGCGGACTTTGGAATATTTTAGATGAGAACGAGGGACTGCTACTTCTACAGACACATAATATCCAGCAATTACAAAAAACCGGAGTTAATTTAATAAATTGGGTTAAGGAAGTAGAAAAATGCGGCGTTACGGTTAATCTGGATGCTAAAAAAAGAGCCTTAATGCTTCAAAAACATCCAAACTCTTCTATTGACCTGCCGAAATTTTAAGCCTTTTTTTTGCTTTTACTGCCGAATTTCTTGCCCGCTCTTCTTTTTCTTTTACTGCTTGTAAGCGTTTTAATTCTTCTTTATCTTTTTGTTTTTGACATTCTTCATTTGAGCAACGATATGTACTAAATGTCTGAGGAAACATTCCTCCGGGGGTAGTTTCTTTCCAGGTTTTAACCAACATTAATTTACTGTTGCACTGGAAACATCTATGACTCGTTGTGGGGTTTATTTTAATCAACACCCGTATTATATCACATTTATGCGGAATTACATATTTAATTTATTTTACATCTTATAGAACAATTAATTACTGTCTAAAATTGAGCTATTGGCTTAGAATCTGCTACTGAGTAGGCTGAGATACATCGGTAACACTTCTGAGGTAGAATAGATACTTCAAAGGAGGTGATAAACCGATGTATACGAATAACAAACATGCCT
>PFRF01000031.1 GCA_002788395.1 Candidatus Levybacteria bacterium CG_4_9_14_0_2_um_filter_35_21
AAAAACACGGAATTGTTTTAGCAGAAAAATTAACCGGAAAGCTAGATCCAAAACTTATCCGTGCTATTCTTACCCATAATGCCCATTATACAAAAATAGAACCAGAATCCCCCTTGGAATGGAGCATGTACTGTAGCGACGAATTAACCGGCTTAATCGTAGCATCCGCACTTATACATCCTGATAAAAAACTCTCTTCCTTAACTGCTGATTTTATCTTAAATAGATTTAATGAAAAATCATTTGCTAAAGGTGCCAATAGAAATCAAATTAAAATGTGCGAAGAAAAATTAGGAATTAATTTAACAGATTTTATAAACCTTGCTTTAAAAGCCATGCAGACAATCTCCTTGCAACTTGGATTATAAAATCATCACAATTGTCATTTTAAAATAGAAATGTCCCCCCCCTATGGAGTAGT
Organism: Candidatus Levybacteria bacterium CG_4_9_14_0_2_um_filter_35_21; assembly: GCA_002788395.1. Taxonomy (GTDB): domain Bacteria; phylum Patescibacteriota; class Microgenomatia; order Levybacterales; family UBA12049. The sequence goes on from PFRF01000031.1 coordinate 422, forward strand.
CTTTGCGTATCGTCTCCAGGGATGATTTGGCGGCGGTTTGTAGTTGAGGGTATGAGTGGTTAAGATGATTGGTTGTTTAATTCGCTGTTTCTTTGGCTTTTCAGGCAGAAGGATAAAGGCAAGCTCAAAATCTTTGAGAATAATATGTACGGAGCCATCAAGCCATGTTTCCATTAAAACTAGCATTAATGGCCTCACTGTTGTTGGTTGTATTTCCGTTAACTGATACCAGTTGTTTTTAAACTGGATGGTAAAATCCAGATTGACCCTTCTTGTATCGTGAATGGAAAAAATATGACTGATGTCCTCTTTTTCTCCCTGAAGTAATGGCCTATGGACATTTCCTTCTTTTGCCGGAATAACCGTAAACTTTTCATTAAACTTTGGAATAAAAATTTCTTTGAGAAATTTGTTACTATCATCAGGGTTAGTAATGTTTTCCAGCCGCAATTCTTTCACTAACCGATCCTGGAGGGTTTTGAACAGCCGTTCAATCCGCCCTTTGGCTTGTGGAGAGTTTGCGGGAATGGGATTGATATCCAGCTGACCCATGGCCCGTTGAAATTGAGTCAAAAGGTCTTTGTTATCAACCGCTGCTTTGTGGTTGATTTTGTAAGTTGAGAATTTATCCAAATAGATTGCCACCGGTTTACCAATTAATTCAATATATCCTTTCCAAAAGGTAAAAACAGCAATAATTCCTTCATTGGAGGAAAACTCAGCTCTGGTGATTTTCCCCGCAGCGTCATCAATTGAAGCAAGAAGACAGACTTCGATGGGGTATCCATCCGCATCGACAAAGCGGTTTTCAAACCAGTAGTGATATGATCCGTCAAATTGCTGTAATTCTCCATAGTAGTCCTTTCTTGGCCGCCAGGACCGATATGTTGCTTTTCTTTGCTTGCGTGGTTTCCACAGCTTTTCTTCAATCATCCATAATCTGGTAGTTCCATAACTGATATGAATATTGTGATTTTCTGCCAATTTCTCTGTTGCAAAGGTTGGTTTAAAATCAGCATATTTTTCTTTAATAACAGTGAGCGCCTTATCTTTTGTCGTTTCTTCAATGTGGTGATTGCTTTGCCTTCCTTTGAGCCGATGAATGACTGCCAACGTTCCGCTTTCCCGGACTTTACTTTTCAGTCGTTTAACCTGACGGGTAGAAATACCAAGAATGGTTGCGGCCTGTGCCTTCGTGATCTTTCTGGAAAGGCAATCGTTAATAACGACAAGTTTTTCCTCTTCCCGTTTCGTAAGAGTTGCTTCTGTTGCCATAGGCATTGAATCTGCATCATAACAATTTTTCGCTCTTACGGAGGGGGACGTTTCTATTTAAAGCAAGAGGGACATTTCTATTTTAAGCTAACATAAAATCATCACAATTTTACAAAGTAATCCTCATTTGTTAGAATAACAAGATGGACAAAGCAAATTTAAAAGACCACCGAGACATCGGGCAAGAGCAAGATTTATTTACCACATCAGATTTGGTTGGACAGGGACTTCCATTATTTACTCCAAAAGGAGCGGTAATTAGAAGAATTATAGAAAACTATATATTTGAACTTTTAAAAGAGCAAGGTTACCAACACGTATGGACTCCTCATATTGCCAGAAAGAAGCTTTTTGAAATTTCCGGACATTTAGAAAAATTCCGAGAAGATATGTTCCCGGAAATGAAAACCAAAGGAAGGGAATATATCTTAAAAGCAATGAACTGCCCGCATCATATTCAGATTTTTATGCGAAAACCAATGAGCTACAGAGAAATGCCTCAACGTTATGCGGAAACTTCCACCGTTTACAGATCCGAGCAGTCCGGAGAATTGGGAGGTTTAACAAGGGTTTTATCTATCTCTATCGATGACGCCCATGTTTTCTGTACCAAAGAACAAATTAAAGAAGAATTTAAAAAAGCACTGGATATGGACAAGCAAATGCTTAAAGACTTTGGCTTTAAAGAATATTGGATCCGTTTATCTCTTTGGGATCCTAAAAATAAAACTAAATATTTAGGAAGCGACAAGGTTTGGGAAGATTCTCAAAGCTTAATGAGAAGCTTATTAAAAGAAACAAAAACTCCTTTTAAGGAAGCAACAGGGGAAGCTGCATTTTACGGACCAAAGATGGATCTTATGGCAATAGATTCTCATGGACGAGAGTGGCAATTATCTACGATTCAACTGGATTTTAATCTTCCGGAAAGATTTAAAATGGCCTATATAGGAGAAGACGGAAAAGAACATATGCCATATATTATTCATCGGGCAACTTTTGGCTCTATCGAAAGATTTATGGGAGTTTGGCTAGAACATATACAGGGAAATATTCCTTTATGGCTTGCGCCGGTGCAAGTTATGATAATTCCAATTGCAGATAGACACGCCGGGGGTTCCGAAAAACTTGCTGACGAACTGCGCGAAAAAGGAGTGAGGGTTGAAGTAGACAACAGAGCAGAAACCATGCAGGCTAAAATTCGAGCCGCTACTTTACAAAAGGTGCCCTATATAGGTATAATAGGGGACAAGGAAATCGCAGAAAAAGATAGAAGCATGTCTGTGCGTTCTAGAGAAGGGAAAGATTTAGGTCAACTAAAGCTTTCTTATTTTTTAGAAAGAGTAAAAGAAGAAATTGATAAAAAGATCTAAAAGAAAGCAAAATAATAGAAAATTTTACAGAGTTAATGAGCGGATTTATGCTCCGACGCTTCGTGTGTTAGATGCCGAAGGAAAACAAATTGGAGTTTTAAATAGGAGTGAGGCATTACAAAAAGCGAAGGAAATTAAGTTAGACTTGGTAGAAGTAGCCTCTAAAGCCACTCCGCCTGTTGCAAGAATAATTGACTTTAAAAAATTTCTATATCAGGAAGAGAAAAAAAAGCGGGAAGAAAAACGAAAAGCAAAGGTTTCGGAAACTAAAGAAGTAAGATTCGGACCTTTTATGAACGAGCATGACCTTATGGTTATGATTAGAAGAGCCAAGGGATTTTTAGAAGATGGAGATAAGGTAAAACTGGTTTTAAGATTTGCAGGTAGGCAAATTACTCATCCGGAATTTGGGGAAAGAGTAATATTACGGGCAATCGAAGAACTTGCGGAAGTTTCCAAAATAGAAAGAGATAAACATTTCGAAGGTAGGCAATTAATGGCAATACTTTCACCGGAAAGGAAGAAAAAAAATGAACAAGAAGAAAATTAAAAAATCAGTTAGCAAAAGATTTAAGGTCACAAAGACCGGAAAAGTTATGTTTAGGCACCAGTATCAAAGTCATTTAAAGATAAATAAATCTAAAAGCCGAATTAGAAGACAAAAAGAACCGGGAGAATTAACAGGAACTTTTGCAAAAAAAATTAAGCAAATGCTAGGCCATGCTTAAGCATGGAAATTCGAAGCACGAATATCGAAATTCGAAACTTTTTGAATTTTGTCCGCCAGCTGGCGGATTGAATTTATAATTTGTTTCGGATTTAAGATTTTGATATTCTGATTTTCCTGAAAGGAATTTATGGCAAGAATTAAAAGAGGAGTAGTTTCCAGAAGAAAACATAATAAACTTTTATCTCGGGTAAAAGGATATCGAGGTACAAAGAGTAAACTTGTAAAAGATGCCAAAGAAGCTTTTCTACATGCAGACGCTTATTCGTATCAGGGAAGAAAAAATAAAAAAAGAGATATGCGAAGGCTTTGGATATTAAGAATCGGAGAAGCGGTAAAAAAAGAAGGAATATCCTACAGCGTATTTATAAATAAACTTAAAAAGGCAAAAATTGAACTTGATAGAAAAATTTTAAGTGAAATATTAATTAACGATCCCGAAACCTTCAAAAAAATCATCAAAAACGTTAACGAAAAATAATATTATTTTGAGTTTGGAAGTTTAACCTCCTTAGCGGGAGGTTTTTTTGTATAGAAAACAACTTTGCTTTATGCTATTCTTAAATCTATGGAAGATCAGCTCTTAGGGATTAAAAATGCGGCTATGTCTCTTATTTTAGACTCTAAGGACCAAAAAGAGTTAGAAGAAGTCATGCTGCAATTTTTGGGGAGAAGTGGACAACTAACTTTGGCTTTAAAAGAACTTCCAAAGTTGCCAATTGAAAAAAGAGCCGAAGTAGGAACCCTTGCAAATGACGTAAAAAAAACAGTCGAAGAAGCAATAGACCGAAAAAGAGCAGAGCTTTCCCATCAAAAGGTTGAAGAAAAAAAAGCAAAAATTGACATAACAAATCCGGGAATTTTACCTCCACTTGGACATTTACACTTAATTACTCAGGCTATTGCGGAGATATCTGAGATTTTTGCCCAAATTGGATTTACCCGCGTAAGATATCCGGAGGTTGAATGGGATTGGTATGCTTTTGAAGCTTTAAATTTTCCCGATAATCATCCTGCCAGAGATGACTGGGAGACATTTTTTATTAAAACCGAACCCAATCCTAAAAAAGGTCCGATGATTCTAACTCCCCATACATCATCCGGGCAAATCAGAGAAATGGAACGAAAACAAAAACCGCCGATTCGGATGCTTAATATTGCCAAATGCTACAGAAGACAATCGGACGTTTCTCACACCCCAATGTTTCATCAATTTGAAGGCCTTGTAGTTGATGAAGGAATTTCCATAACTCATCTAAAGGGAACTTTAGATTATTTTGCCAAGTCATATTTTGGAGAAAATAGAAGAACCAGAATCAGACCTTATCAGTTTCAATTTACGGAACCTTCTTTCGAAGTAGATGTCACCTGCGGCGTCTGCAATGGAAAAGCCCGCCTGCCATCGCTACGCTCAGGCGTTAGCGGGCAGGGTTGTAGATTATGTAAAGAAGGGTGGCTAGAGATGGGCGGAGCAGGAATGGTTCACCCTAATGTCTTAAAAGCAGGAGGAATTGATCCGGAAAAATATACCGGATTTGCTTTTGGTTGGGGAGTGGAGAGGGTCTTAATGATGAAAGAGGGAATAGAAATAGACGACTTAAGACTTTTGTATTCAAACAAAATTGATTTTTTAGAACAATTCTAATATGAATCCCGTTAGAAGCCGGGATCGTAAGCGGTAATTAACCGGAGACACAATAACTATGAAAATAAACGAAATTATAAAAGGAAGGAGATATAAGTAGATCGCGATCTGCTTCTAACGGGATGAACATAAAAATAATAGACAGTTTATTAAAAGAGTATTTAATTACAAAGGCAACAGCTAAGATAATTGCGGAGAAATTATCTCTTTGCAGCGTCTCGGTAGAAAAAATTGAAAAAATAGCCGAAGACTTGGTTTATAACTTGGAAATAACTTCCAATAGACCGGATTTAATGTCTGCTTTGGGAATTGCAAAAGAGGCCGCTGCAATTCTACCAAGGTTTAGAATTCAAGCTAGCTTTCACCCATTAGCCAATAAAAGACCAAACGAAAAAGGCATACCGGAATTACAAATCGAAATAAAGAACGATTCAAAACTTGTAAACCGTGTTTGCGCAGCTTTAATGGAAGTAAAGATAGGTCAATCACCCAAAAAAATAAAAGATAGACTGGAAGCAATGGGAATAAGAAGCTTAAATAATTTAATTGATATTACTAATTATGTCATGCGCGAAACCGGTCACCCATGCCACGTATTTGATGCAGACAGACTTGGAAAAACAATAATTATTCGAGAATCTAGAAAGGGAGAAAAGATTAAAACTTTGGATGGAAAAGTTCATATTCTTCCGGGGGGAGATATTGTTGCAGACAATGGAAAAGGAGAAATTATTGACCTCCTGGGAATAATGGGAACTGAGAACAGTGTAGTTACCGATAAAACTAAAAAAATTTTATTTTTTATAGATAACAACAATCCCCACAAAATAAGAAAAACTTCTATGTCTTTGGGGATTAGAAGCGAGGCTGCAATTATTAATGAAAAAGGATTAGATCCAGAATTGGCTATGGAAGCACTTTTCAGAGGAATTGAACTTTATCAAAAATTAGCAAAAGGAAAACTTTTAGCAAAAATAAAAGATATTTATCCCAATAAGCCAAAACCAAAAACAATTAAAGTGGAAAAAGCTAAAATTAATAAAGTAATTGGAATTGAGGTTTCACTCAAAGAAAGTGCAGAAATTTTAAAATCATTAGGTTTTAACGTAATTGAAAAAAATAATTTTTTAGAAGTCGATGTCCCAACTTCAAGGATTAACGATGTTGAACTACCGGAAGATATAATAGAAGAAATAGCTAGAATTTATGGATATTTTAAATTGCCCAGTATCTTACCTCCTCTAAATGAAATTGAAAGTTTCCATATGGATAAAAATGAATTTTATTGGGAAGAGAGAGTTAAGAACACTTTAAAAAATTGGGGATTCACCGAAGCATACACAAATTCTATGATTTCCGAAGAAATTCTTGAAGGTCCAAGCGAAGACGCCATAAGGCTTAAGAATCCTTTAAACGAAGACCTTGTCTATCTCAGAAGAACTCTCATACCAAGCCTCTTGAACGTTGTAAGAGAAAATAAAAATAAAGAACAATTAAAAATATTTGAAATTGCCAATATATACGAAAAAAGGTTAGAAGATTTACCGAGAGAAAGAAGATTAATTGCCGGAATTATAAAAAAACCAAACGTCTCTTTTTTTGAAGCAAAAGGAATTGTCGAGCAACTATTAAATGACTGTAATATAAAAAAAATTGTTTTTAGAACCTCCGAATACGGAGGGATCGCTTCATCTATTTATATTCAAAATGATTATTTAGGAGAAATTGAATTACTTGATGCTAATATTGTTGATTTTGAATTTAATTTTGAAAAAATAATTAAGCGGGCAAATCTTAATAAAATCTATAAACCATTAGCAAAATATCCGCCTATTATTGAAGATCTTGCAATAATTGCAGACGAAAATGTAAAAACTGCAGACATAGTTGAAGAAATTTATATTCAAAGTAATCTTGTAAGAGAGGTCTCACTTTTAAACCAATACCGAGATACTAGAACATTTCATATAATATATCGGGATGAAGAAGGAAATCTTACAGCAGAGGAAGTTAAAAAAATAAGAGAAAAAATTATTACCAGTCTTGAGGGAAAATTCCACGCAAAGCTCAAAAAATAGTTATAACTACTACTCATTACTTAAAGAAGAAAACTTACGGACTTTCTGTCGGAGTTGGAGTAGGTGTCGGAGTCTCTGCAAGAGTAGGCGTAGCACTACCGAAAGTAGGCGTTAGTATTGGCGTTGAGTTTGAACCTAAGTCGCTATTTTGTTTTGGCTTTAAAGCATCTTCCGGTGGATGATAAAGTGGGTCATCTTTATAATTTTGATTAACCCAATCATCGATTCCCTGTTGCCACCTATTTTGTCCATCGACAGAAACCGGATCTTTTTCTTTAAATTGAATAAAATATTTATTATCCCAATTAATATAAACAGGAGACATGCTCTGCGGCTCAGTGCCTTTAACAAAATATTCAGATCTTGTAGACTTTCCATCTACTGGCAATCCTCCCGTTAAAGAATCTACCGTTGTTGCTATGACGTCATTCGGTTTTTGAAAATCCTGATTTGGTCTATCTTTTATTACTTCCAAGACTATCCTTCTCCAGATTGGACTTGCTCCGGTTATACCGGAAGCAATAGAGCCCATGGGACTATTATCGTTATTTCCAACCCATGCTGCAACCAAAATATTAGGAGTCCAGCCAATTGCCCAATTGTCTCTTTTATCATCTGTCGTTCCTGTTTTTACCGCAACCTGACGAGAACCAATATTTAGCAAACTATAACTTCCAAAAGTTAAAAGTCTGGCATTATTGTCAAGCAACATATGGGAAATAATAAAGGTTATTTCAGGCTTTAGAACTTGTTTTTTAGAAGAAGAATCTTTATGTTCGTATAAAATATTTCCTTTTTTATCTGTTACCTTAAGTATTGACACCGGCTCAACTTTATAGCCACCGTTTGCAAACACAGAATAAGATGTTGCAAATTCAAGTGGAATAACTTCACCGCCTCCCAGGGTGAGAGAAAGCCCAAACCTGGAGGTATTTTCCTGAGTCGGAGCAAAACCGGAAATTCCCATATCATAAGCTGTTTGGAGCATATTCCTAACACCAATAAGCGCCAACATTTTAACTGCCGGAATATTCAAAGAATTTCCTAAAGCAAAACGTACTTGTACCGGACCATGATATTTTCCATCATAATTAACAGGAATATAATCTTTTCCACCCTGACCGGGAAATAGTGTCTTGGTATCCATTAAAAGAGTTGCTGCCGTGTATCCCTTGGCAAGTGCAGTAGCATAAGCAACAGGCTTTATCGAAGATCCGGGTTGTCTTTTTCCTTGAGTAATAACGTTAAATTGTCCTTCAAAACCGGTTGTCTTTCCTGACGAATCGGTCGCAAAAAAGTCTTTGCTTCCAACCATTGCTAAAATTTCTCCGTTTCTTGGATCCAAAACAATACTTGCTCCATTACCAACTTTTAATCCCTTTGCGTTATCCACTTCTTCCTTTACAATAGTTTCCGCTTTTTCCTCAAGTTTATAGTCTAAAGTCGTCGTAACTTGAAGACCTCCGCTTTCCACCATTGATTCGCCGAATTGTTTTATAAGTAGATCTTTAACATAAAAAGAGAAATGAGGAGCTTTTATTGATTGTGTTTGCGATAAAAATCTTACCTTGGGAAGTTCTTTTACTGCATTTTCTTCTTGCTGCTTAGATATATAGCCATCTTCCCTCATACGGCGCAAAACATCTTCCGTTCTAGCGATATAAGCTTTAGGATGTGTTCCGTAAGGCAGGAAATAGGATGGACGCTGTGGCATTCCTGCCAAGATTGCAGATTCTACCAGCGTTAAATCTTGTGCTTTTTTTCCAAAATAACTTTCCGCAGCTGTTTCCACTCCCACGTTCGGACCTCCATACGGAGCAACATTTAGATACAGTTCCAGAATTTGATCCTTTGAATATTTTCTATCTACCTCTATTGCCAAAATGAATTCTTTAATTTTTCTGGGAATTGATCTTTCCGAAGTAAGCAAAGCGTTTTTTACCAACTGTTGAGTTAATGTTGATCCTCCGGTTACACCTTGAAATAAAAGTAAATTTCTAACGGTACGCAAATACCCGGCAATCGAAAACCCGTCATTTTTGTAGAAATCCTTATCTTCTATGGCAATTGTTCCTTCTTTAAGATACCTTGAGATCTTGGGAAGCTGAACATAAGTTCTGTTTTGATCTGTGTAAATATCATAAAGAACAATCCCGTTCCTGTCTAAAATTCTTGTAGATTGGGAAAGATTCATGGAAGAAAGTTTTCCCGGGGTAGGTAAATCTCTGCTGTACCAAAGAACAACAATAATGGAAACTATTACAAAACCTATTAAACCGATAAATATATTTCGTGTAACTTTGTTAGCAACAAAAATTCTGGAAGTCTTTAGACTTCGACGTCTTGAACGCCTTGCGAAATCCTGCATAGTAATTAGTATACCAAAAATTTACCCTCAATCACAAATATGCTATACTCAAAAAATAATGGATAAGATATATGAATTACTAACTAGGGGGGTAGCAAACATTATTCCTAACAAAAGCACACTAAAAGAATTACTAAACTCAGGTAAAAAACTTAACATTTACCTTGGCATTGATCCAACGGCAACAAAAATCCATTTAGGAAATGCCGTTCCTTTAAGAAAAATTCAAACATTTGCAGAGCTTGGACACAACGTAACTTTTCTAATAGGGGATTTTACTTCGTTGATAGGAGATACTTCGGATAAAAATTCCGAAAGACCAATTCTTACTTCCGCAGAAATAGAAGAAAATTTTAAAACTTATAAAAAACAAGCGGAAAAAATTATTGATTTTTCAAAAGTCACTATTAGGAAAAATAGCGAATGGCTTTCCAAGCTTTCTTTTAAGGATATTGTTTCCCTTATGCAAAGATTCTCCTTAAATGATTTTATAAGCCGCGAACTAATAAAAAAAAGGTTAGACGACGGAAAAAGGGTTCGTCTAGATGAGACTGCGTATCCTCTCATGCAAGGGTACGACAGCTATTTTATGGATACCGATTTACAAATCGGAGGAACAGACCAAACATTTAATATGCAAGCAGGAAGAACTCTTCAAAAATTATTACGCAATAAGGACACTTTTGTTTTAACAAATGTTTTCTTAGAAGGAACAGACGGAAGAAAAATGAGTAAATCTTGGGGTAACGCAATTTGGCTAGATGATTTACCCAATGATATGTATACAAAGGCCATGGCAATAAATGACGATTTGATCATAAACTATTTTATTCTTGCAACAAATATTCCGTTGGAAGAGATCGAAGCTATTAAAAAAGACGTGACAGAAGATCCAATGAACGCTAAGAAGAAATTGGCCTTTGCTATTGTTGAAGAATTGCATTCAAAAAAAGATGCAGGAAATGCTGCCGAAAACTTTAAAAGAACAGTCCAAGAAAAAGAATTACCAAGTGAAATTGAGAATTTAGAAGCGAAAGGAAACATTGCAGATGCGCTCATAAAACTTGGATTAAGCAAAGCGGAATCAAAAAGACTTATAGAGCAAAACGGTATCACTTTAGATAGTAAAAGAGTGACTAATATTGATAACCTAATTAAAAATAATCAAATTTTAAGAATCGGGAAAAAAAGAATTGTTAGAATATCCTCTTGACAAGACCTGTACAAAATTATAATTTTGTAACACCTACAAAACCAGATGGCAAAAAAAATAAAAAATATTAAAAATAAAAAAACCCCACACAAAAAATACGCACTTTTAAGTGTTTACGATAAAAAAGGAATTTTAGAAATTGCAAAAATTATTAAAGATTTAGGCTACGAAATTATCTCTTCGGGTGGCACTGCAAAAACATTGCTAGAAGGAGGAATAGAGATTATACCCGTACAAACAATTACAGGCAACCCTGAATGCTTTGATGGAAGAATGAAAACAATTAGTTTTTAAATTGAAGGAGGAATTCTATATGATAGGAATAAGTCGTCTCACGTAAAAGAAGCTAACAAATTAGAAATTCCGGCAATAGATATTGTTATTTGCAATCTTTATCCTTTTGAAAAAACAACTCAAAAAAAGAGTGTTAAGTTGGAGGATGCAATAGAAAATATTGATATTGGAGGACCGGTAATGGTTCGTTCTGCCGCAAAAAATTTTAAGAGTGTTTTAATAATTGTTGACCCAAATGATTACGGGAGAATAGAAGAGTTGTTAAAAACTAATAGGATTGATTTAAAAATTCGCCAAAACATGGCGGCAAAGGCATTTGCTCATACTGCATTTTACGATTCTCAGATTGGTAAATTTTTAAGAAAAGATGCAATCTCTGCTTTGGAATTAACAATTCCCGGAAGAAGGACTATTGACTTAAGATACGGAGAAAATCCTCATCAAGCTGCCACTTTTTACCTAACACCAAACACAAATTCTCCGCTTGCAAAACTTAAAAAAATGACAGGACGCGATCTTTCATTAATTAATTTAACCGATATAAACGCAGGGCTTGAATCAGTAAAACTGTTTAAAGAGATTTCAGCAGCTGTAATAAAGCACAATACTCCTTGTGGACTTGCTCTGGGAAAAACTTCTAGAGAAGCTTTGGAAAGAGCAATCGAGGCAGATCCGGAATCTGCATTTGGAGGAGTAATCGTTTTGAATAATCCGATTGATATTAACGCTGCACACGTTTTATCTGCCTTTAAAAAGGCAGGGAGGGGAAATTTTGATATTATTGCTGCTCCAAAAATAAACAGCAGTGCATTTGAATATCTTAAAGATATTAGAGAAAGCATGGGAATATATGTTTTTGAAAAAATTCCTAATGAATCAAATGACAAAACTAATATAAAGTGGCTTGATGGGGGATTCATCGTTCAAGATAATGACAAAGTCAAGAAAGGGCTTTCCAAGTGGAAAATTGTAACCAAGAGAAAGCCTACGAAATTACAGCTTACTCAAATGGAGATTGCCTGGAAATTTATCGCAAGAGTTAAATCAAATTCCGTTATCATCGTAGACGGTAAATTACCAATGACTAGAGGTATAGGATCCGGACAGACATCAAGATTTAGATCAACGACAATTGCCTTAGAACAAGCCGGAAAATTTACTGATGGAGCAATTCTGGCAAGTGATAGCTTTTTCCCTTTTAATGATTCTGTTATGCTTGCTGCAAAACATAAGATTAGCGCAATTATTCAGCAAGGTGGATCAATAAACGATAGCGCTTCTATCTCTGCAGCCGACAAAGCAGGCATATCAATGATCCTTACCGGTACCCGCGCTTTCTGGCACTAGGCTATCTATCCTTTGCAGATTTACTTTTTTTAAATAAATATTTCTTCTGCAGAAGATGAGATACATCGCTTACACATTTAAGGTAGAATAGCTATCCTTAAGGAGGTGATAATTGATGTATGCAGAAAGAGGAGAAAAGG
>PFRF01000027.1:0-3277 GCA_002788395.1 Candidatus Levybacteria bacterium CG_4_9_14_0_2_um_filter_35_21
ATTACTTAACGCTCTCTGTAATAGTTGTTTGTCTGCTTTGATCGTTACATCTTTTTGAATATCTGTAGAAATAGTGAGATTCTTTTCTTCTCCCAAAGTGTTTGCCAACTCAGATAAATCAGATAAGATGCCCGATAAAGAAACAGTTTCTAATTTTTGTGGCTTACCACTTATTCTTGACAAAAATAGGAGATCACCAATTGTGTCATTGGCGCGGTCTATGGTCTTGAGCATATCTTCCCGAATCTTTTGTGTCAGGTTTGCGTTCTCTGTTTGTGATCGCAGTACAGCTAGCGGAGTTTTTAGAGTATGCGCGGCATCTGAGAAAAACCGTCTTTCACCAGTAAAAATATTCTCGAGCCGTGTCAGCATCGCATTGAGAGAATCTTGAATAGTTTTTAACTCCTGAGTGGGCGAGTCGATAATAATTCTTTTTGCCAGAGATGAGGTGTCTGTTACAGCTTTTGCCTGGGCAGCTATAGCTTCCAAGGGTTTAAGTTGTTTCTTTAGGAGATTGTAGCCAAAATAAGTAATGGGCAGTACCACAAAAAACACCACTCCGGCAACTACCAGTAACATTCTGTACAATGTCGCATAGAGAACTTGGGTTGAATATCCCACAGCCACAATACCCTTCCCGGCGCTAACTTGCGCTGGTATGGCAGCAAAACGAATATTATTTTCCGTAAAATGGGTAGGGATAGAATTATATAAACTACTGGAAGTGAGTAACTTTTGTAGCTGATGCTCAGTAACTAGTGCGATATCAGGACTGTTTGTTTCCAGGACAGCTGATCCGTCCGGTGAAAGAACCACCACCGTCATCCCTCGCGCACTGACTAAATTTTTAATTAGTCCATCTCGCTCCTCGCCGCGATAGTTTTCGAATACTTGCTTTGCTTCATTCACCGCAATATGGACATGGTGATCAATCTGATCTTGAAGTGTTATCCAAAACAAACTGCTAACCGCTATCAGAAACAAAACAATTATCATTCCTACTGATGTTAAATACCAGAGTGACAGCCGTCCTCTTAGGGTGCTCGTTATATTTTGCAATATTTTATTTTTCATACTTGCCTAGGATATACCCCTTGCCGCGAATGGTTTTAATCAGACTAGTATTTGAGTATTTTTCTAACTTTCGCCTGAGGTTACGGATATAAACATCAACCACATTAGAAAACGTTTCAAAATCACTTCCCCAAATATGCTCCATGAGCATCGTTCGGGTAATAACTTGACCACTACGCTGGGCCAAAAACTCAAGAACCGCAAATTCCTTAGCGGTTAAATCCAATACATGACTACCAACTGCGGCTGAATGTTCTGCTGGCTTTACTACCAGATCACCAATGTTCAATATTGGTAAAGAGGCTTGAGTATTCCTTCTAATCACGGCCCTTATCCGAGCGATAAGTTCATTTGAATCAACCGGTTTAGAGACATAATCGTCAGCTCCTAAGTTTAATCCCTCAATCTTGTCCTCAACCTGGTCTCTCGCGGTTACAATGATGACAGGAGTTTTGTTTTCAGATTTTCTAAGGTCTGCAAGAATATCTAAACCGCTACCATCGGGGAGGTTAATATCCAAAATAATACAGTCATACTCGTTAATTTCAGTTTGGGCCAATCCATCTTCTCGAGTACTTGACGTGTCAACGGCAAAACCATCTTTAATAAGTACCCGTTTGAGGTTTATAGCTAATGTTTGATCATCTTCAATGACGAGTAATTTCATAGTTTATATTTTGCTAAATAACCGATAAGAGACTTTTCTTTAGGATTAAGCTCATATACTCGTCGTTTCCCAACTTGTTTTGAAAACACCAAGTGATTTTTTCGTAACACTTGTAGGTGTTGGCTGACATTAGATTGGTGCTTATTTAATTGACGACCTAGTTCATTGACACTTTTAGCGCTTTCGGATAACACGTCAAGGATCTCCAATCTTATCGGATGAGATAAGGCCTTGTAAAATTCTACAAATTGATATGATAATAATCCAGACATATTCGGTTTTTAGAATAGGTTCTGAGTATATTCTATATCAATGGAGGAAATAAGGCGAGGGAATCTACTTTGCCCCTAATATTTTCCCTAAACCTGGTATTCTACCAATAAGCTCTCGTATTTTGTTTTTGTTCTCTGCAGGTGGCGTATTGGTCACTTCAGGAGGCAAACTGTCCTCCAATGGCGCTACAGTGGCTACCGGCTCCTCATTTAATAGTGTTGCAGTTGCTTTTTCTTGCCTTTGGACTAATTCTGGACCAAGCAGGATATCAACATACTGATCAAGGTCTAGTTCCTCCAGCATCATCTTTTGTAGAGCTCGTTTGCGAATCAGCCAGTGTTTTATATCCTCTGGGTTGTTAGGATCAGGTTTGTCCTGTGCAATGAGTTTGTCATATAAAAGCAGTATCTGATTGAGGCGAGCTTGTTTATCTGGTGGGATTACAGGCTCTACCTCAACAATCGCATCAACCTGAATCTTCTTATCCTCTGACCTGAATTCTTTGAAGTCAACATTGCTTCCGACAATACGATACAGCTTGTCTTCACCGATGAACTCTCTGTTTAACTGAATTAGGATATTGGCAACCGTAGTAAGGGCATTGGATATGTTCTGGGCGTTCATGCTTAATCTAAGGTTGCTCTGACCCAGAAGCATTGCCACTTTCCCAAGAGGTTCGCTTGAGGATTGTGGTAAACCTTGCAAATACTCACCCAGAGCTAATGTTCTTGAAATTTCATCACGCAGAAGTCTGTCTGACCATTATCCAATTTGGATGCGAGTCTCCAGTATATAAAATGACTATTTATTTCAAATATGGTTCGATTCCCGTTACCGGTATTCCAACTTCCCAGACTAAGACAATTTCTTGAAATTTTGAGGCTCGAACTTGAGGGAAGATGGATTACTTGGCTAAAAACGAAAAAACTGGATGTTTGTCCGGTTTAGAGCTCCTGACGTGATCTTACACAGACTGTCAGAGTTTATCAAGTTGTTCCTATCTGACGGTCTATTACCAGATTTAGTCTACGCCTTAGAACTAAAAAATGCATAAGTATGCATATTAGAAATTCGATCCTTGTAGCCAAGATGAATCATCAAGTTTGATGTCAACATTCGCCCCCTAACAGTAAGGCCTGTCCCGCCGAAGCTTCTTAGCGAAGGAGGATACTTTCACCACAAGGATCATTCGGTGAAACGATTATAGCACAAATTTCCTGTTAATTTCTGTAACAAATTTCTGCTTCTAATTGCTATAATGAA
>PFRF01000027.1:3293-15902 GCA_002788395.1 Candidatus Levybacteria bacterium CG_4_9_14_0_2_um_filter_35_21
CTTCTAATTGCTATAATGAATTGTATGAAACTAAAAAAACTCCTTGAAGTTGTTGGTGATGTTTTAACAAACCTAAAAAGGATGCTCAAATTGGCTTGGGAAATGGATAAAAAGGTAACGCTAGGGTACTACTTAACGGCAATTTTGGGTGCGATGGCTCCGTTGGCTGCAAGTATCACACTTAAATACCTGATTGATTCTCTCATCGCACCCGGTGTAACACCCTCAATACCTGTTATTGTCGTTATCATTCTTGCGGCAAGATACGCAGTAGTATTAGCAGAAAGTATCATCTTGTGGGGATTTAATAGAGTTTATTTTGATTACTTGTTCCGTTATAAAGTTCAAAATGAAATTAATAGAAGGTTTTACGATAAGCTCTCAAATTTAGACATAGCACATCTTGAAGATCCAAAAACGCAAAACCTTGTTTCTAAAGTGCGGGATACAATGACATGGCGTCCACCAGACTTTCTAAGAATGTTCTCTTACTTTTTTGGGAGCATTGCTGGTTATATGGCAGCATTTTTTATTTTACTTCCTTTTGGCTGGTGGATTCCTTTTGTTATTACTGTCGTAACTCTTCCAAGACTATATTTAAGGGCAAAGTACGGAACAATTCAGTGGTCTATTTATGGATCAGGCGCACCACAAGTTAGAAGGTTGTGGTATTTAACATGGCTTCTTTCAACTCCAGAGGCAATACGAGAAATGAGGATATTTCAGTCACACGAGGCACTTCTAACTAGACTCAAGGAAATACAAGAATATCTTTTTACTCTAAATAAAAAGCCACTTGATAACTATTTACGCCAACTGACTTTACCACCTATTCTTGAAATCGTTGTCCTTTTTGTTATTGCTTATTTACTGTTACCAAATGTGTTAGCTGGTATTGTAACAATTGGTAGTTTTACCCTTCTTATAAACATGATTGATCAATTAAATGGTAGCGTAGCTAACGCAGTTATTAACTTTGGGGAGATGTATGAACATAACTTATATGTTGACGACTACTTTAAAATTTTGGCCATACCAGCACTCATTAAAGAGATTGAAAATCCTGTTATTATAAAAAATGATGTACCACCAAGTCTTGAATTTAGAAATGTATCGTTTAAATATCCAGGTGGACCATTAGTGCTCAAAGATATTTCTTTTATAATAGATTCTGGAGAAAGTGTTGCATTGGTCGGTGCAAATGGAGCAGGTAAATCAACTATTATTAAGCTGATTTGTCGCTTCTATGATGTTGTAGACGGGGAGATTCTCATAAATGGTGTAAATATTAAAAACGTCCAATTAGCAAGTTGGTATAAATGTATGGGAACTTTATTTCAAGATTTTGTACATTATTATTTGACAGTAAAGGATAATATTCTTTTAGGTGATCCAAACAAACTCGATGAAAAGTTAATGAAAGAAGCCGCTCGAAAAGCTGGAGCCTGGGAGTTTATTGAAAAATTACCTAAAGGTTTTGATCAGAATCTGGGTAGAGAATATGAGGAAGGAGAAGAATTATCAATAGGGCAATGGCAAAAATTAGCAATTGCTAGAGCTTTTTATCAAACGCCACCACTTTTAATATTAGATGAACCAACTTCTGCAATTGACGCTGAATCTGAATACGAAATTTTTAATAATTTAGAAAAAGCTTATAAACACAAAACACTGATTCTTGTTTCCCACCGCTTTTCAACAGTAAGAAATGCAAACAAAATTTTAGTCATAGATAGTGGAAAAATTATTGAAAGAGGGACTCATAAAGAACTACTCAAATTAAATGGTAAATATGCCAGAATGTTTAATATCCAAGCAGAAGGCTATAAATAGTTAGTTTTCTGTAGTCTTGATTGCTCCTTCGGTGACGTGGTTTTAACTCCCAATTTACAGCTCAGTTTTATTATTCCTACTAATTCCTCGCTTATTATTAACCCGAAACTGTTAAACAGTTAGATAAGTGAGGTGATGAATTAAGATGTTGCCTTTAGATGAAATAAAAAAGTATTACCCAAATTCTACAGAAGACGAACTGAAAGAGATACAAGAAGTTGTGTATTTATTGGCTTGTGCAGTCATGCAACAGTTTTATGGACATGATTGGATGGGAAGTTTTGAAAGTTCAGAACAAGAGGAAAAATAGCAACTTTAATCCTAGTTCGATTCACGTATGGGTTCTTGTTTTTAGGGTTAAATTTAGACAAAATTTAGCAACTTTCCGAAGCTAAAATTTGTAAGTTCGATCTTTTTCTATGGAGCTCCTGACGTACTGTTACACAGACTGACAGGATTTATCCAAGAATTTAGCTCCTCGCCTATTTTACCAGATTTTTTGTACGAACTACAGGCAGAATTAAGCTCAAAAACCTCAAAAGTAACAGAATAGGCTTCTTTTACCCCTAATTTACCTTCTTTTAACTATTGTTAAGTAAGCATTTTAGCTGTACAATTATGCATAATAGGAATTATCTAAAAGTAATACTTTTTTGACGACAAAAAATGGCAGAAGATAAAGTAAGACTACCGGAGCTTTTAACAATTGCACAAGTAGCAAAAATACTTAACGTTCATCCTACCACTTTGAGGAGATGGGACAAGAAAGGAAAGTTAAAAGCCATTCGAGTAGGCACGAGACGTGGTGTTGGCGAAAGACGCTATCACCGAGAGGACATTATTAAGTTAATAACAAAATGAGCAAGATAGAAAACGGAACTACAAGGCAATTACCAGATAAATCAGATAAAATGTTTGAACATTGCTATTTATCCCCATCATATGTTTTTACATCCACAGTTAACTGTCCAACGACGGTTCGTGATAGGTTAGTTTACTTATTCGATTTTGAAGGACTTTCTTGGTTAAAACCGCTGCAGACTTCGACATCTCGGGAATTATTACTCGGGCAATTAGATAAATTTGATTATTTCCTACCAGATGTTATCTTTAAAAAATCTCGATTTACGAACCCTCTTTCCAATCCTCCATCTTTTCAACCAGGAAGCGTAGCAAATGAAATAAGATCAAATCTATTATTAGGTGCTGTTGTGCAAAAGCAAATCAAATCGGGTGAATTATCTCCTCCTGATGGTTTTAATTCTTTATCGGTTCAAGTAGAAAAACCTTTAGGAATACTCGTTGATAAACAAAATAAATCTAAATATTCAGTTTTTTTATTTGAGAGCGGGTTTGATCTTGGTGAAATCCTTCAATACACAGATCCTCCAATGCAAGGAGCGGTAAACTATAATCCACAAGATTGGAAAACATATTGTGGCATTAAAGATGTTTTGGATAGAATCGCCCAAGGAGCATCAAAAGAAGGATTGGTTATGCAGGACTATGACATTCATCAGGTATTATATAGGGTGAATGAAGATACTAAATCTCTCAAATTAGTGCTAATAGACTCGGAACGTTTTAGAATAGGAAATAAGCAATAAATAAAAAGTTGCGTTTAATTTTATTCTATGCTATATTATAGGTCGTTATGATTACTGATTTAAAGAATTCTATTGTTTTCCTTCATGGGCTTTCTGGCTCTGGAAAAGGCGAGATCCAGAGAAAACTTGCCGAGCAGTATTCTTCCCATGGTTATGACACCGTTTACGTATCATCCGGAGCATTGTTTCGAGCAGCCCTTTCGAACCCTGTTATCGCAGAGCAAGTAAGAAGAGGATATTTCCTAGATACGCTTGGTGCCATTATGCCTGGCATTGAAAGCACATTTGAACATTTTGTGAAGAGATGGGTTGAATCGGATGGTAAAGCAGTTATGATTTTAGATGGGGTTATACGAAGAGGTGCTTTTATCAATAAAGACGGCGTAGCAATTTCCTCTCAAATTGAACAAATCTCGTTAGGAGTACATAATGTCATAAAAAAGCTTGTTTCAGAAAATAGAGCCCTTGTTAAGCATTTTCCAGAATATGACATCTCAAATAATAGAAGCGACGAAGAACTTATTGCTGGGGCAAAACAAATGATGAAGGAAGCAACACATATCGTTGCAGATGTTTTACCAGAGGATGCCGAGGCACAGATGAAAAGAAGGGCGGATAAAGAAATCTATTCCATAAGAGGACAGTTGCAAGACCGAGTTCTAGAACGACAGCTTGACGCAGACAAAATGCAAGAGATGGAAAGTTATATTTTTAGGCTTGAGGCTGTACTACATGGAGGAATTAAAAAAGAGGGCGATGGTTTGGCCTATGTCTCTCGTACAGAATGGAATGATTCTATGGATAAGGATTTATACCCACTAGCGGCATCTGAAGTTAGGCAAATTAGGGAAGATATTGCTCGTACTGTAGGTTTGGAAAATTCGGCGCCTTTGACTTCATCATTGGAGTCTATTGGTGTATTTACAGAGTTAAGGGATGACGATATATCGCCGATTGGCAGGAGAGCGCGTATTGATAATTACATAATAACGGAAGAAAAAGAAGGTAGACGTTTATTTGAAGCTGGATTTGCTACTCAAGCACTGAGTAAAGATTTAGGGTTTCAATTTACTCCTGATGGTTCATTTCGTTCAGAAACAAGAAATTGCATAGCTGTAACAAATGGCCAAAGTAAGGGTATTGGGCTTGTGCAATTTCAAACAAAATGTGAGTTTATGGCTGCTCGACTTTACGGAGAAACTGAGTCGCGAAGAGAAATAATATTTGGAGGAAAAGAAGGGCAAAGGATTAATAGAGAACAAGAAATTTAGTTATCAAAATAATTTAATGAAAATTAGCTTTGCTGCTTCAATAAGAGGCAAAAAGTTTTATAATAAAAATTATTCGGCAATTATTGATTATTTAACTAATGAAGGTCACTTGGTCTACCACACCTTATCGCTATCTGAAGAAAAACTTTTAGACCTAACCACTTCACAAAGAATAAAATATTTTCAAGATTTCTATAAATCTATAAATAAATCTGACTTGTTAATCGCAGAGTGTTCTTTTCCAAGCATAAATGTTGCTTATGAAATATCATTTGCTGTTCAGCAAGGGAAGTCAGTTCTTGTATTCCACCTGAAAAATAAGGATGGTGCTTTACTTGAATTGAGAGATCCTATTTTTGCCTCCGAAAGCATTTCAATCTATGAATATACAGAAAAAAACCTAATAGATACACTAAAATCTGCGCTAAAATATGTGCAGCCTCAATTAGATAAACGTTTCACAATTATTATATCTTCCAAAATAATGACTCAATTAGAGAAAGTGTCAAAGGAGAAAAAGATTCCTAAGGCTGTTTACATAAGACAGCTTATCGAGAAAGATTTGCTCCGTTCGAAAAGACGTCAATAATTCATATCTGCTCCACATTGACATGGATATCTCGCTCACCCTAAAATCGTTGTTAAGTATTGTTTCTAAGGCGTAATTCAGTGAAATATATGCCCAAATCTATGAAAACGGAAAATGAGCTACATCTAAGAAAAGGGGAGTTTGTATTAACCGAGGCTAAATGGGATGATAATACACCGTGGAAATTTATAATTTCCAAAGAAAAACCTGATTCAAATTTATGCACAGCTGCTTTTTGCGTAACTTCACATCGTGGTACATTATTGCTAATACAAAATAGAAAACGTGGTTGGGAAATCCCTGGTGGGCATATTGACGAAGGTGAAGAAATAGAACAGGCCTTAATAAGAGAAGTTATGGAAGAAACAGGAGCTGTTATAGAAAACCCTCAAATGTTTGGGTATAAAATAGTTTTACCAGTGTTCCCAATTCCACATCGAGATAAAAAAGGAAGTTATTATCCTTTTCCTTACTCGTATGTTCCCTACTATCATGCAGAAGCATCAGAAATATTAGACCTAAAATTAGCCCCTGATGTAATTGGCATTAAATTTGTAAATTTTAATGAAGCAAAAAGCATGCTTGCACCAGGACATAATCATGACAAGATTCTTGAACACCTTATTAAATCAAGATCAATTGACATAAATGAGTAATCATAAAAAAATACCAACAGTTGGGCTGGTTGGACTAGGCAATCAAGGAAAAAAACACTTAGATTCTATACTGGACCTTCAGGACAGAAAACTTGTAAGGCTAATCGGGCTATGTGACACTTCGGGCAAAAAACAATTTAGCTCTATGAATGTCCCATTTTATCTTCATTATAGAGACTTATATTTGAAAGCAAAACCAGAAATTATTGTTATAGCAACACCCAATTATTTGCATAAACAAATGTCATTAGATGCTTTAAGCATGGACATAGACATTATTAAAGAGAAACCGCTTGCTGTAAACTATTGGGATGCATATGAAGTTCTAAAAGCTGCTCAAAAGGCTGATAAACTTATTGCGACAACACAGCAGAGATTTTTTTCTCCCCTCTTTTTAAAAGCAAAAACGTTAATTCCATCGTTGGGGAAAATAATTAACTTTTCTTACAGATTTACCTTGAATGACACAACAAAAAGTTGGCGTTGGGATTTGGAAAAAGCAGGAGGAGGAAGTTGGCTAAATATGGGATGGCACGCAATTTCGGTTATTCAGTGGTTAATTGGCGATATCGACTCTATAGATTTAACTTGGAAAGTAAATGGTAAAAGAGAATGGGATTATAAAACTGATCATTCTTCTTTTGCAAGAGTTGTGGTTAGAAATAATACTATTGGATCAATATTCCTTAGCTGTGCATATCCTAAGAAGGAGGAGACATTAAAAATAGTATTTTCTGACGGAATACTCTATTTGTCCAGAAATACATTAAAGGTTTTTAAGAGATGGGGAAAACAGCAAAATTACCATTCTTCTCTTGATGAACGCTTTATATATACGGCTCAACTTGAAGAACTATTAAAAAAAATTCGTAATAATAATTATGATCAAATACAAGATTTAAAAACCATGACAACTATACAAGCAGGGATAAACTCCGTTTATTCCAAGTCATCACTAATTGATGTGGAAGGGATACACAACCAGAGAAATAACACTTTCTATTCAACAAATACTGTTTATGCCGATTTCTAACAAAAACTCTGGTAAAAAATTAGCAATTAATGGTGGGGGAAGAGCTGTTTCTATTCCGCGCCCACACTTTATATGGCCACCAAAATCAAATGCTGCAGAAAAAAAAGAACTCGGAGATCAAAGAGATAAAGATATCTCTATTAAGGGAAGCTCCGGTCCAATTAGAGAATTGGAAGATAGATTCAAAAGTTTTCTCAAAAATAAAGTCAAATATGCAATAACCTATAATTCAGGGACTTCTGCTCTTTTGGCTGCTTACTTTGCCTTAGGAGTTGATGAAGGAGATGAAGTTATATCTCCTGCGTTTACATATCATGCTACGGTTAGTCCAGTATTTGTTCTTAGAGGCAACCCAGTCTTAGTAGATGTTGATGCCGAAACATGGTGTATCGACCCAAGCAAGATAGAGGAAAAAATAACCAAGAAAACGAAAGTAATTGTGGTCAATCATCAATGGGGACATTCGGCGGATATGGACGAGATACTAAAGATAGCCAAAAAATACAGCCTAAAGATTCTTGAAGATTGCTCTCATGCACATGGAAGCAAATATAAAGGCAGGATGGTTGGAACGTTTGGTGACATAGCAGTTTTCTCTTTGCAAGCAAATAAAATGTTGTTTGCAGGCGAAGGAGGAATATTAGTAACCAATTCCAGTGAGTATCATGATAGAGCAACACTATTTGGTCATTATAGAGATCGATCAAGAGATGAAATTAAAAATAAATTTTACCAACAATTTTGGTTCACCGGATATGGTCTAAAACTTAGAATGTCACCATATAACGCTATCACTGCTATTTATTCTTTACAGCAATTGAGAAATAGAATTGTTTCCAGGAAAAGATGCCTTAAATACTTTATAGAAAAACTTTCACAATTTTCAGAAATTACAGTACCCCTTATCGCCGAGTATGCAGATATGGGAGCTTGGTATGGTTTTAAACCGCTTTACAACTCAGGCAAATTCCATAATATTCCAAGAGAAAAATACATCCAAACCCTTGCGGCGGAAGGTGTGGATGTTAAAGAACCTCAATCGGATGCATTGTCACGATTACCGCTTTATACAATCAAAGACGATAAAATGTTCCGAGACAGAAGTCGCAAGCATGTTTTCAAAGCCGGAGATTTTCCAGTTGCGGAAAAACTTGCATCTTCTGCATTATCTCTACCCACATTTACAGAATGGCCAGAATCAAAAAAGATTATTGATCAATATGTTGACGCATTTCAAAAAGTCCATGATAATTATAGGGAATTGCTGTGAAAATACTTCTGACAGGAACGATTCACGTAGGCAAAACAGCTCTTTTAAATGCATTAGAAACTGCTGAATTACCAAACGTATTAACCATTCCCGAAGTTGCAAGAGAAATACTGTCGAAAAATCCAGAGCTGGAAAAAGACCCTAATCTACAAGATATTTTATTTACCGAACAGGTAAGAAGAGAAAAAGTAGTCACATCTAACGATTCCATTGCTATATGCGATAGGGGTGTTTTGGATATAGTTGCACACAGCAAACTATTTAATCATGAAATAAAACCAGAATGGTTACAGTGGCTGCGAACCTATGATTTAACATTTCTGCTCAACAAAGATGACGTTCCCTTCTCTGGAGAAAATAGAGCATTTTCTGATCCTGGAAGAGACTGGATTCAGTTCCGTAATACACTTGATGACAATATTAAATTAGTGCTAACTGAAAATAACTTAAGATACCAACAGCTATCTGGCAGTATAGAAAGTAGATTGAGCTACCTTACTTCACGTATTAGAGAAACGCCTGTATTGCGGGAAAGCTATGAAAGAAGAGTTGAAAGAATTTAACAATAAAAAACCGGTTAACAAGAGGATATTTTATTGGGGTAGTAAACCTTTGGGCTACAAATGCTTTAAACACTTACTAGATATAATAAGCAAGAAATATAAGGATGTAAAAATAATTGGTGTATGTATTAGCGAAAAGGATATAGGAAAAGATGGGATTAAGGGACAAGACATTTCTAGGATTGCCAAAGAAAAAAATATTCCAGTATTTACAGAAAAAGACCCGATATCTCTAAAAGGTGACTTAGGAATCTGCGTTGGTTATCCTCACAAAATACCCTTAAAGACAATTCGTAAATTTAAAAACGGAGTTATCAATTTGCATTTTGCTCCATTACCCTACTATAGAGGGTCAAAAACATTAAGTCATGCTATATTAAACAATGAAAAAATGTATGGACTTAGTTTTCATTATATAGATGAATCATTAGATACTGGACCAATTATTGCTGTTAACTGGCATAAGCTTCCCAAAGATAAAACTGCTCAAGAGATAGTAAAAGAATTAGAAAGGTCAGCTTTTGATTTTTTTAAAGATTATGCAAGCAGAATGATTGTTAAAAAATTACCATCAGTAAATCAGGACGTTGTAATCAAGCGTAAGAAAATTATCCCAAAATTTTATAGCAGAGATTCATTAGATAGTCTGTACAGGATTTCTCTAGACTGGCCATTTGAAAAAATCTATAGAACTGTAAGAGCATTAACCTTAGATAAAAATAAGTTACCTTATATAGAGTTGGGTGGAAAAAGAATTTACCTGTCAATTGGGAATAATCACGAAGATTCAAAGTAAGACTATCATACTTCTACTTAATCCCCTGTAATATATATTTCTGCTGATTATGAAGGGTGGTGATCAATAAATGTTACCCTTAGAAGTCATAAGAAAATATTATCCTAACGCATCGGAAGAAGAACTAAAAGAGATACGAGAAGTTGTTTATTTATTGGCATGCGCTGTTATGCAACATTTTTATGGGTCGAAATGAATGGGAGGTTTTGACGAATCAGAACAGGAGGAGAAATAGCGAGCTTAAAGCTAGTTCGACTCCCGTTAGGGTATTACGTTATAGGATTATATTTTTGTGAATTTTAGCAACTTTCCGAAGCTAAAACTTGCCAGTTCGATCAAAATCGTATGGAGCGGGTGAAGAGAATCGAACTCTCGTGACAACTTTGGAAAAGTTGCGTTCTGCCATTGAACTACACCCGCGGATTAGCATTTATTATAACAAATCTAAGAGAAATTTTCTGAAGTTAGATTGGAAAATGATTAATCGTCATCTCCTCTTTGCTGGGAAGTAGTTCCCCTTTGAACGGACGGCTGGGAAGCAACTGTAGATCCGGCAGGAACTTGACCTCCGGTTTGAGCAGTCAATGATCCGGACGGACTCTGAGTCGTAGCACTGCCTAAATCACCAATGTAATAAGATGCTAAAATATTCGCAGCATTTTGAGAGTGGGGAAGTCCGTAAAACACGCTGGTTCCATCTTTTCCGCAATAAGAATAAATCGTGCCAACACCTCCGGGATGAGAACCAGCATAGCTTGTTACATTGTAAACCTTACCGCTTACGATCATCCAACAATCGCTTGCCGAACTATGTTTTGCAACCTCTGAGGCTGTTAATTTAATATCTTGATCCGAGCTATTTTCTTTTTTAATCATACCCAAAACCGCTTTGTCTGATTTTGTTGAAGCTTTTTTCTCAGAGAACACCAATCCGGCAGTTAAAGCCGAAGCGACAGTTACCCAAAAAACAAACAGTCCTATTATCGTAGATTTCTTCATAAAAATGCAAACTCCCGAATTGACTCATTAAGAATCGCACCGTAGACTCATCGTTGCCTCATGGATAATTCGCACCATGAAAGGAAATGATTCTATGCTAAAAAAAGGAAGGCAGGTCTACTTTGATAAGCTTAAACAACGATATGATCAAGCTACAAAAAATGAGAAGCAGGTAATTCTGGATGAATTTACAAAAACAACAGACTATACAAGAAAGCATGCGATCCATCTACTTCGGGGACGTATAAACACAAACAAGGTAAAGTTTATCATCCTCGAAGAAAAATATACGGGATGGTTGACGCAATCATTCTCACTAAAGTTTGCGGACTATTAGATTGGATTGCATCCAAGCGAATACAACCTGAAATTGGTGTTGCCATTGACAGTCTGGTTGAGGCAAAAGAACTTGTTTGCTCAACCGAACAAAGGAAAAAGCTCATTAATATTTCTCCGGCAACCATAGACCGTCTTTTGAAGACATATAGGAAGCGACCTGTTGGAAAAGGACATTCATACACCAAACCGGGGACATTACTCAAAACACAAATCCCTGTTCGTACCTTTGCTGATTGGACTGAGAACAAGGTAGGGTTTTTTGAAATTAATCTGTGTGGTCATGATGGCGGATTGGCTAAGGGAGACTTCTCCTGGACACTCAACTTTGTTGACGTAAAAGTACAATGGACGGAACAAGTAGCAGTGTTTAACAAAGCGCAAATCCATGTATTTGCCGGAATTAAAACAATCAGGGGTAGGCTGCCCTACCCCTTTCTAGGTTATAACTCAGATAGCGGATCAGAATTCATCAACCATCAGTTATACCGCTATAGTATAGCGGAAAAGATTACCTTTACAAGAGGAAGAAGTGGTAAGAAAAATGATAATGCATTTGTTGAAGAAAAGAATGATTCCGTTGTCAGACGATGGGTTGGGTATGGACGGTATGATACAGTAGAGCAATTTGCTGTACTTAACGAGTTTTACGCCGTACTGAGGCTGTATACCAACTTTTTTCTGCCGGTAATGAAACTGAAAGAGAAAGTCAGAATTGGCAGCAAGGTGATTAAAAGATATGACAAACCAACAACGCCTTATCAGAGAATTCTTAAAGCAGAAGACGTATCGGAAGAAGTAAAGGCCCGTTTGAGAAAACAATACAAAACATTAAATCTTGTCCTGCTTAAAAGGCAAATTGATACAATTCTCAAACGATTAAAACCAACGCCGGTTCGGTGACATTTTTTCGTGAGTCAATACGCAATAAATACTTAAATTTTGCTATTTAGCAGATTGCTGAAACAATTGAATAATAATATCAAATTCGTCATCAGGAGCACTATTAACTGCAAAACTCTTTCCGCATTCTACACATTTTTGAATTATTCTCCATTTGCGGTTTTTTAGATTAACTCCGATTGGTTCCATAATTCCTTCACATTCAGATTCTCTGTCTCCCGGAATAATTTCATCTACGTGCTTACTCCATAGACAAAAAGGGCAGTGGTTATTATATCTTCCTCCCATTACTTTTTTTCCACAATGTTCGCAAAAATATATTTTTTTATTTGGAACAATAAAATTTCTTCTTTTATTAGCTATAGTAGATGACTTTAAATTCATATTAAAGTTTTTTAGAAGTGTCGCAATTGCTGAACGAAGCTCGAACCTATTTTGAACGAAACTCCGACTGATTGCTCCCGCCGTTGGCGGGACGGCAGAAACTAAACGCTCGGGCGGGCAAAAAGCGAAGTCTCGTACCGAACTTGTTCTGGTGCGGGGGAAGGGGGTTGGGGGGAACGCCCCGAAGGAGTCGCTTCGCGACCCTACGGGGTAAAAATTTTTGCCCGTTCTCGCTTCCCGATTCCGATTTTTTCGCCGCCGAATTTCGTACCAGTAAAACTGGCCCGCCACCCATTCCTCGCAGAAACAGAGAAGGCCGAATCTAGTTCTCAAAAGAAAGACGGGCCAAAAGGTAAGAAATTGTAGACT